>NZ_JCACVY010000089.1:0-17808 GCF_058833935.1 Roseomonas sp. TS2
CCGGAGCCTGCAACGGCCGGCACGGGATCAACGAGCGCCTCGCCCGCTGGCTGCTGATGGCACATGACCGGGCTGAGGGGGACGAGTTCCCCATGACGCATGAGTTCCTGTCGCTGATGCTGGGGGTGGGGCGGGCCGGCGTGACCGTGGCGGCCCGCATGCTGCAGAAGGCGCAGTTCATCCGCTACGAGCGCGGCCGCATGGAGGTGACGGACCGGCCGGGCCTCGAAGGCGCGGGTTGCGAATGCTACGGCATCCAGCGCCGTGCGCTTGAGCGGCTGTTTGGCAGGAGCAAGCTTCCTGGCCAGCACTGAGCCGTCCGTAGAGCCAGGCCGGTACGCTGGGCACAGTGTGCTCGTCAGGCTGCCGGCCAAGGCTTGCCGCGGCTGGCGGCCATGCGCCCGTTTCGGCCGCTGAGACGGCTCAGCGAGGTTCCGGAAAGCGGACAGGCCGGGAGCCCGCCTGCCTCAGGCTCGCTATCCGAGGTTACGCGACTCGTGAACAGCCGCCAGGCGGACTCTCACGCGCGGCATCGGGCCGATGCCGTCTCCTGCACCGGCGGCAATCCGAAGAAGCAACGCCACTCGCGCGTGGATTGCGGGACGCTCTCGCATCCGGCCAGGAAGGGCGCATGGCCGGGCGATGCGCCATCAGCTGGCATCAGGCGCCGCATCAGGGCCGCAGTGCGACAGCCCAGGCCTCCGCCACCATGTCCTCTTCGCCGAGGCTGACCCCGCACGCCGCCATTCGCTGTACCGCGCCTATCTCCGGCCCTGGCTCGACCGCCCGAACCTGACCGTGCTGACGGGCGCCCTCGTGCATCGCGTCGTGTTCGACGGGCGCCGGGCGACCGGCGTGGAAGTCCTTCTCCGCCTGCGGAGCGCGGATCCCCTGGCGCCTCTCGCCATTGAGGCGGGCTTCCTGTCCGATCCGGCGGACATGACGACCGCGAGGGCCTGCGTCGAGCTCTGCCGCGCTCTGGGCAACGCGCCGGCCTTCCGGCCTTTCGTGCGAGGCGAGGCCATGCCCGGCCCTCTGAAGGGCGACGCGCTCGACCTCTACATCCGCGACGCCGCCGTCACCTACTGGCACCAGAGCTGCACGGCCAGGATGGGACGGGACAAGATGTCGGTCGTCGACGCCACGCTCAAGGTCCATGGCGTGGACGGGCTCCGGGTGGCGGACGCCTCGATCATGCCGCGCGTCACGACCGGGAACACCCAGGCGCCCTGCGCCATCATCGGCGAGCGGGCTGCCGGGATGATCCGGCAGGAGCACGGCGCGTAGCTGTTCCTGGCACGCCGGGCCCCCGGGCATCGCGGCGGTTCCGATGGAAGCATCCGGGGCATCCACCCCGAGGCCGCTGGCCCTGCCCATCGAGACAACTCCCGGGCGGTTCGATAGCGTCGTCAGGCCGCGCGTTCGTCATCGAGGGCCGCGGTTGGCCATGCCCGGCGACCGGCCCGGGTCTCGCGCTCTTCGGGAGGGCGCGCGTTCCAGGGCCTCACGGCCGGTTGCGCCCTGCTGGTCCAGGCCCGGGGCGCCGCCCCCGTGCGGCGGGCGGGGCTACACCGTCGGGATGGTTCCGCCGTCGATGACGTAGTCCGCACCGTGAATGGCCGAGGCCCGGTCGGAGGCGAGGAAGGCGATCAGCTCCGCCACCTCCTCGGGCCTTGCGGGGCGGCCGAGAGGGATGCCGCCAAGCGCCTCCAGGATGCCCTGACGCGCGGCGTCCGGCGTTCCTCCGCTGCTGGCCGCGAGCCGCTGCACGAGCGCATCCGCCGCTTCCGTATAGATCCAGCCGGGCGAGACGACGTTGACCCGCACCCCCTTCGGCCCGACCTCTTTCGAGAGAGCCTTGCTGTAGGTCGTCAGGGCGGCCTTCGCGGCGGCATAGGCGGTCGTGGAATCGTGCAATGGCAGCCGGCGCTGGATGGAGGCGACGTGGATCACCGCGCCCGAGCCGCGCGCGGCCATCTGCGGCAGGAGCAGCCGGTCGAGCCGCACCGCCGGCATCAGGTTCAGGTCGAGCTCGGCGCGCCAATGCTCCTCGGTCAGGGCCGCGAAGCCCCCGCCTGGTGCCCGGGAGCCGCCGAGAACGTGCACCAGCACGTCGACGCCGCCGAGGCGCTCCATGGCTGCTTCCGCGAGCGCATGCGCTCCGTCCGGGCTTGTGAGGTCGGCTTCGACGAAGTCGGCGCCCGTGAGATCCTCGGGCCGGCGTCTCGCCGCCGTCATCACGCGGGCCCCCGCATCCAGGAAGCGCTGGACGGTCGCCCGGCCGGTGCCCTTGCTGCCCGCGGTGATGAGGACGCGGCGTCCCTCGAACTCGGCAGGATGGCTGAGGGGCGGCATCAGGCGATCTCCAGCCCGGCAATCGCATCGTGCCGGAGCAGGAAGCTGAGGGTGAAGCGGATCGGGCTGCCGGGGAAATCCCCTGCGGTCAGGCCCTCCACGAGGATGCGGCCATCGCGTTCGCGCCATGTCTCCGGCGTGAAGACGGCGCGGCTGGCGATCGTCGCCGACTGGATCCAGGTCCTGATCTCATCTCGGCCCGTATGGTGCCCGCCATCGTCGCGCACCACCGCGTCCCCGGCGAATGGCGCCGCCATGCCGTCTGCGTCGAGCCGGGCGTTGGCCGAGACATAGGCTGCAATGGGTGCCGGCAGTTCGTTGGTCATGGCATGACTCCGGAGATGTGTTGCCCTGGCCTGAAGCTGTTTCTAAGCTGCCCGAATGGCAAGAACGGACGAAAAAGTAAGGGACTTACCCCGAAGTAAGCGTGTGGAATACACGGCCGAAACGGCTGCGCAGGGCGTGCAGAACGTGATCAGGGTACTCGAGGGGCGCTGGAAGCTCGTGATCCTGTTTCAGCTCTTCGGCGGACAGGTGCGACGCTTCTCCGATCTCGAGCGGGCCATTCCCGGCGTGTCACAGAAAATGCTGATCCAGCAGCTGCGTCAGTTGGAGGGCGACGGTGTTGTCGCACGCATCGTCCATCATCAGGTGCCCCCGAAGGTGGAGTACCACCTGACCGAGTGGGGACAGGCGCTATGCCCGGCGCTTGATGCACTGCTGATGTGGGCGGAAAGCACACCCTCCGGGCTTCGCTCGCGGCCTGTCGAGACAGTGCAGTCCGATTAGCGGGGTGCTCAAAAACACCGTCACTCCACATTGGCTTGTAAAGCGCCGCCTGGGCTTGCTTCGGAAAGGTGGAGGGGAGGGTTCCTGATGAGGCAAGAGGAACCCCGTGACGCAGCAGAGACGGTTCACGAAGGAATTTGAGACGAGGCAATCCGCCTGGTCCAGACGAGCGGGCGGAGTCGGAACTCGTCTGGCGCACCATGTCTGAAACACGTCAGGATGCCGGGCAGGCCGTCGGCCGCCACATCGATGGCCTCTACAGCCTGTCAGGCGCCATGCCGCGCTCGACTTCGCAGGCCTGGCCCAGCTCGAGAAGATGGACGCCAGGTTGATCCAACGCTCCTCCATCAGACGGGAGCAAGTCCAACTCCATCCTGGCAGGATCCGCACGGTTCGCCGGAATGGCGGCCGCTTCGGGCGGGGAGCCAGACTGCGGCGCCGAAACCCATCCTTCGCTGCCCCGTTGTCCTACCGCCGCCTCCGAAAGAGGCAGGTCAGGCCATGGCCGCTTCACCGGGCCCGGCCGGATAAGAGGAGGCTCCGCCGTGGTTGCCATAACCAGCCCAAGATCCCCGAGGCCGCTTCACCCGCTGCATGCGATCCTGCTTGCTTTCCCGCTTCCCCTGTTTCTTGGCGCGCTGTTCAGCGACTTCGCCTATCGGGCGAGCTTCCAGATCCAGTGGGCCAATTTCTCCTCCTGGCTCATCGCGGGAGGCCTTCTCGTCGGCGGCTTTGCTCTGCTCTGGGCGCTGGTGGACCTGATACGGAGCGGCGCCGGACGCAGGAGTCGGGCGGCCATCTATTTCATCGTGCTGCTGGCGATGTGGGTGCTGGGCTTCATCAACGCGCTCGTTCACGCGAAGGACGCCTTCGCGATTATGCCGGAGGCGCTCTACCTTTCCGCCATCGCGACGATCCTCGCGCTTGTTGCGGCCTGGATGGGCTATTCCGGCTACCAGTCCCAGGAGGCAGTGTGATGCGCGCGATCTTGCTGATGGGTGTTGCGGCACTGGCCCTCTCCGCCTGCGATGGCGAGGGCAACTCTGGCCCGCAGCAGCGCGGCCCCAATCCGGAACTTCCGGAACCGAATCGCGGCCTGCTGCCCGACATGACGATCCCCCGGCCGACGTCCTGGGGCGATGACCGCCCGGCCGTGCCACAGGGCTACACGATCCAGGCCATCGCCACGGATCTCAGGATCCCGCGCCAGACCCTCATCCTGCCCAATGGCGATATCCTGGTCACGGAGGGAACCGGTGGCCAGGGCGCGCCTCGGCTCAACCCTAAGGCCTTCATCGCAAACATTATCAAGGGCTGGGGCAAGACGTCGGTGCCAGGCGGCAACCGGCTGACGCTGCTACGCGATGCCGATGGCGACGGCACCTACGAGAGCCGGGGCATCTTCGCGGAAAATCTGAACGGGCCTTATGGCCTCGCCCTGGTCAATGGCTCCCTTTACGTCGCCAACCAGGATGCGCTGGTGCGCTTCAGCTACCGCGACGGCCAGACCGAGGCGAGCGGGCCGCCGGTGCATGTCGCGGATCTGCCCTCGGCAATCAACCACCACTGGACGAAGGCGATGACCGCCAGCGCCGATGGCCGCTTCCTCTATGTCGGCATCGGCTCCAACAGCAACATCACCGAGCGCGGCATGGAAGCCGAGGTCGGGCGGGCGATGGTGTGGCAGATCGATGCGCAGACGGGCGCGCACAGACCCTACGCCACCGGCCTCCGCAACCCCACGGCGCTCACGATTCAGCCGGGCACGGGCCAGCTCTGGGCGGTGGTGAACGAACGCGACGAGATCGGCCCCGACCTCGTGCCGGACTACCTGACCTCGGTCCGCGAGGGCGGCTTCTATGGCTGGCCCTACAGCTACTGGGGGCAGAACGTCGATATGCGGGTGCAGCCGCAGGACCCGGAAAAGGTCGCCGCGGCGATCCGCCCCGATTACAGCCTGGGCGCACATGTGGCCGCGCTGGGCGTCGCCTTCTCGAACCCCGCCATGGGCGAGGCCTTCGCGGACGGAGTCTTCGTCGGCGAGCATGGCAGCTGGAACCGCAATGTGCCCACCGGCTACAGGGTTGTTTTCGTACCCTTCCGTGATGGACAGCCGGCAGGTGCCCCGGTCGACTTCGTGTCCGGCTTCCTGAACGGCGAGGGCCAGGCGCGTGGCCGCCCGGTGGGTGTCTCGGTGGACCCGCGCGGCGCCCTGATCGTTGCCGACGATCTCTCGAACACGGTGTGGAGGATCACGCCAAGCCGCTGAGCCTGTCGCCCGGGGGATCGCCTCCGGGCGCTGAGCCAGCCCCGCTCCGGCACGCCTGGGCTTGCGCCATCTGCCATGCCGCGTGATGGCCGAAGCTGAGCCAACGCTCACACATCCGCCGCGATGGCCGCCAGGTCTGCCAGCAGCTTCGCCACGGCATCCGGCTGCTCCTGCTGCACCCAATGACCCGCACCGGGAATCAGGTGCAGGCCACGAAAATCAGCGCACGCGTCCTCTTGCATGCGAGGCAGGGCAAGGGGAGTCTGGTGGATGCCCCAATCGTTGGCGCCAGCGATGAAGATGGTTGGCACCTCGATCCGCCGGCCGCTGAACAGGGTAAGATCGGCGGCGTTCGCACCGCTCGTGCCACAGCGATAGGATTGCAGGCCGCCGGCGAAGCCCGTGCGGGAATACTCGGCGACATAAACGGCCAGCTCGGCATCTGTGAGCCAGGGCGCCCCGGTGGCCGGCATGTGCGGAGCCACTGCCTCAGGCATTGTCGCATGCAAGGGCATGACGTAGTAGTCCGGCAGCTTCGCCAACGCCTCCGCCGTCCAGCCGGCCAGCGGGAAGGGTTTGTTGCCGGGCCAGTCCGCACTCTTGTGGTGATAGTAGGCGCGCAGGAAAGCCTGTAGCCCCTGCCGCGGGTGATCCATGTCTCCCGCTGCGCGACGCTCAGAATAATACCACTGGTAGTGCTTGCGCGGCACTTCCAGCCGGGCCAGGTCAGCGCTGATGTCTTGCCCTGAGGGTGCCCCGAAGCGTGGGGGACCGGCGAAGGGCGCGCTCATGAGTGCCAGGCGCCGGAAGACGTCCGGACGAATCAGCGCGGACCAGGCCGCGACCGGGGAACCATAGTCGTGGCCGACCAGCGCATGGACCTCCTTCAGCCCCAGCGCCTGGACCAAAGCCAGTTGGTCGCGCACCATGTTCAGCATCAGGAAAGGCGTCAGCGGCTCATCGTAGCCTGCGCTCCAGCCCGTGGTGCGGCCATATCCCCGGAGGTCCGGAGCGATGACGTGAAAGCCGGCATCAGCCAGGGCCGGCATCACCTTGCGCCATGAAAAGGCGAGCTCGGGAAAGCCGTGCAGCAGCAGCACGGCGGGCTGCCCAGCCTTTCCGGCTTCCAGCACGTGTACGGAGAGCCCATTGACCCCGGGCAGGATGCGGCTGCGGATGCCGGCGGGCAGCAAGGCAGGATCGAAGGGTGTCACGCGGCATGGTCTCCATTGCTGGGGCTGGAGCATGATCTGACCTGACTGATCCGGACAGGGGTTTTCCGGGCAGCTGGAAACCTGATCCACCGCTCTTGGCGGTGCGGGCCGCAGAAGCGGTCCCACAGCGCACGCCGCGTCGTGATGGCCTGATCCATCACAGGATCTCCGGCTATCCCTCGGCATCGTCCATTCCGCCACCAGGGCGGGCGCCACCCAGGCCGCAAAGCGCTGCAGGGCGCGCCAGAGGTGCAGCGGCACCCGCAGGATGTGTGGATAGGTCATGGAGCGGGCCGGCATCCAGTACCGGAGCCTGTGTATCGTACCAGGATATCAGCGCAGTATCGCCCCCGGGCGCCGGTCCGCCAGGGCGGCTCCGGCAACGGGTCTCTCGGCTACGGCGTTGTGCTCCGCAGAGCATGCAAGGAGCGGTCATCATGAGCGGTTTATTCCCCGGGCAATCCGGCGGCGGTTCCACCGGTGGCCTCGGCGGCGGGGTCAAGGCCGCCGCGATGGCGCTGCTCATCCAGCAGTTGCTCAGGCACGCCCAGGGCGGGGGAGCACAGGCCGGCGGCCTGCACCGCGGCAGCCACGCCGCTCCGATGGGCGGCGGGCTGGGCGGTCTGCTCGGCGGGTTGCTCGGGAGCGGAGGCGCCCCGATGGCTGGCGGCGGTGGCCTTGGCGGAATCTTGGGCGGGCTTCTCGGCGGAGGCGCGCCAGCGACAGGTGGCACCGGCGGCGGGCTGGGCGGGATGGCCGGCCATGGCGCGGGCGGCGGGCTCGGTGGCCTGCTGGGCGGGCTGGGTGGCCTGCTCGGGAGCCTGCGGAGCCAGGGCCTCGACCGGCAGGTGGACTCCTGGGTGTCGCGCGACACGAACCAGCCGGTCTCGCCGCGGGACCTCGAGGGCAGCTTCGACCCCCGGGAGCTGGACGAGGCGGCGCAGCACGCCGGCACGGATCGCGCCGCCATCCTCGCCGAGCTGAGCAACATCCTGCCGCACATGGTCGATCGGGCCACCCCCCAGGGCAACCTTCCCCAGCGCGAGGAGGAGCTGGGCCAGGGAGGCCTGGGCGGGCTGCTCGGAAACCTGATGGGCGGCGGGGGAAGCCACCGGTAGGGCGTTCCACTCTCGGGCCGGAAGCCGGGAGCACGATTGCCGCAGCCGGTGCTGTCCGCTGGTGCGGCAATTCCCCCGGCCCGGCCAGGGGGGATGGGGGAGGCTGGAGCGTCATGCGCGGGAAGGCGAGGCTCCCTCCACAGCAGCCCTTCCCGCCGGAGGCTCGGGAGGCGCCGGAACAGGCCCAAACCAGAGGATCGAAGTGACGTCTCCGGAAGCATGAGGGCTCAGCGGATGCCGGCCCGCATGAAGGACTGCACGAACTGCCGCTGGAACAGGAGGAAGGCGAGCAGCAGTGGCGCCGAGGTCAACAGCGTCGCCGCGCTGATGATGGCCCAGTCGATGCCCTGGTCGGTGGAGGCGAAGACGGCGAGGCCCACGGTCAGCGGCCGCGTCTCCACCGTGTTGGTGATGACCAGCGGCCAGAGGAAGTTGTTCCAGTGGTAGGAGACGGAGGTAAGGCCGTAGGCCAGGTAGGTCGGGCGCGCCAGCGGCACATAGACCTTCCAGAGGATGCCGAAGGTGCCGCAGCCCTCGATGCGCGCCGCGTCCTCCAGCTCCTTCGGCACCTGCTTGAAGGTCTGTCGCAGCAGGAAGATACCGAAGGCGGAGGCGACATAGGGCAGGCCGATGCCCACCACCGTGTCCACCAGGCCCAGCGCCCGCATGGTGCGGTAGTTCTCGACGATCAGCATGTCCGGCATGATCATGAGCTGCACCAGCACGATGGCGAACAGCACGCCGGCCCAGCGCGAGCTGCTGCGGGCGAAGACGAACGCCGCCAGCGTGCCCAGCACGAACTGGCAGCCCGTGACGAAGGTGACCAGCAGAACGCTGTTCAGCATGTAGCGCGGGAAGGGCGCGGCGTTCCAGGCGGCGGCGAAGTTGTCCAGCGTCAGCGGCGCGAACAGCTCGAAGCGCGTGGCGTAGCCGGTGGGGTGGATGGCGGCCCAGAGCGCGTAGAGCAGCGGCGCCGCCCAGGCCAGCGCCAGCGTCCAGGCCGCCAGCGTTTCCAGCCACAGCCCGAGGCGCAGGCGTGGCTGCGCCGCTGCGGTCGGCGTCAGTGTCGTCGCGCTCATCGGTAATGCGTCCGCCGGCCGAGAAGGGTGAACTGCGCCAGGGCCACCAGCGCCAGGATCAGCAGCAGCACCATGGTCAGCGCCGATGCCTGCGCGGTGTCCCAGAAGCGGAAGCCCACCTCGTAGATGTAGGTGAGCAGCAGGGCGGTGGCATTGTCCGGCCCGCCATGCGTCATGACGATGATGTGGTCCACCAGCCGAAATCCGTTGATGAGCGCGTTCACCGCGATGAACAGCGTGGTGGGGCCGAGCAGCGGCAGCGTCACGCGGCGGAACACCGTGAAGCGGGACGCGCCCTCCACCGACGCCGCCTCGTACAGCACGGGCGGGATGGCCTGCAGCGCGGCCAGGTAGAAGATCATGAAGAACCCGGCTTCCTTCCAGACTGCGATGGCCATCATCGCGCCCAGCGCCGTCTCCTGGCTGCCGATCCAGTTGGTGGGACCCCAGCCGAACAGGAAGCCGGTGATGCGGTCCACCAGCCCGTAATCCGGCGTGTAGAAGAACAGCCACAGATTGGCCACCGCGATCATCGGCAGCACGGTCGGCGTGAAGTAGGCCACGCGGAGCGCGGCGCGGCCGGCGATGCGGCCGTTCACCCACAGCGCCATGGCCAGCGCCAGCCCGATGGAGAGCGGCACCGTGCCCAGCGCGTAGAGCAGGTTGTTGGACAGCGCCTGCCAGAACACCGGGTCGTCGGCCAGCGCCGCGTAGTTCTCCACGCCCACGAAGCGCGCGGGGCGCGCGCCGCGTGGCGTGGAGAACAGCGAGTGCCAGAGGGTCGCCACCACGGGATAGTGCGTGAAGGCGACCAGCAGCAGCATGGCCGGGCCCAGCATCAGCCAGGCGTGAAGAGTCGCGCGTCCGCGCATGGGCCCGGGCCGCCTCAGCCGCGATAGGCGCGCAGGATGCGATCGGCTTCCGCCTGCGCCTGCGCCATGGCGGGCACGGGCTGGGCGCGGCCGGTCAGCACGGCCTGCAGGCCGTCGTTCAGGGCCTTGGTCACGCGCTGGTTCTCATGCGTGGACAGCTCGGCCACCGCGTGCGGCAGCTGGTCGCGCGCCACGGCGGCGGCGGGGAAGCCGGCCACGTATTCCTTCATCTTCGGGGTCTCCCACGCGGCGGGGCTGGTGGCGACATAGCCGGTGTCGATGCCCCACTGCGCCGCGCGCTCCGGTTCGGTCAGGAAGCGGGCGAACTTCACCGCCGCCTCGCGCTGCGCCGGGCTGGCGGATTTGAAGACGTAGAGGTTGCCGCCGCCCGTCGGGCTGCCGCGGCGCCGGCCGGCCGGCAGCATGGCGACGCCGAAGGGGAAGGGCGCGTTGGCCTTGACGTTGGTCAGGTTGCCCGTGGTGGTCCACATCATCGCCACCTTGCGCTCGAAGAAGTCGCGCGGGGTGGTGCCCCATTCCACGATGCCGGAGGGCTGCACCTTGTGCCGGGCGGACAGGTCTGCCCAGTACTGCAGCGCCTCGGCCACCTTCGGGTCGGCGAAGAAGGTCCGGTTCCCCGCCTCGTTCATCAGGCGCACGTCGTTCTGCGTGGTCAGCGCCTGGAACAGCCAGTAGGGAAAGCCGGAAGAGGGGATCTGGATGCCCCACTGCGTTACGGAATCGCCCTGCCGCCTGGTCAGCTTCTGCGCAAAGGCCACCTGCTCCGCCCAGTCCTTCGGCGGGGTCTCCGGGTCCAGGCCGGCCGCCTTGAACGCATCCTTGTTGTAGTACATGACGATGGTGGAGCGCTGGAACGGAATACCCCAGGTCTTGCCACCCGTGCGGCTGTTCTCCATGAAGCCGGGGTAGAAGCTGTCCATCCAGCCCTTCTCGGCGCCGGGCAGTTCGTCCCACGACACGACCACATCCTCGTCGACCAGCGTGAACATGTCGGTGGACAGCAGGCAGGCCATCTGCGGCGCGTCACCGCCGCGCGCCGCCGTCAGCGCCTTGGTGATCGAGTCCTGGTAGGTGCCGGTATAGACCGGGCGGATGCGGATGCCCGGGTTGGCGCGCTCGAAATCCGCGCAATAGCCGTCGATCACCTTGGTGATCGGGCCGCCCACGGCCACCGGGTAGTTGAAGGTGATCTGCACGGGCGCCTGGGCCCGCACCGCGGGGGCCGCGAGCATGGGCGAGGCGGCGAGCGCGCCGAGCGCGGCGCGACGGGTGATCAGCATGGTCTGGCTCCCTCAGGGGTTCAGGCGAAGGTTGGCGCGTGGGACGGCAGCGGCAGGCGCTGCCCGGTTGCGGAACTGAACAGGTGCGCCAGCGGCGGCAGGCGCAGCCGCACGGCGGTGCCGGCGGGCAGCGCGTGGTTGCCGGGGATGCGGGCCTGCAACGTCTCGCCGGCCGTGCCGACGGCGCAGCGCAGCACCGTCTCGGCGCCCAGGAACTCGGCGCCGCTGACGAGGGCGGGCAGGCCGGGGCCGTCGGTGGGCGCCACTTCCTCGGGCCGCAGGCCCAGCATCGCGCCCGCGGCCTCGGCAGGCGCCACCGGGTGCTCCGGCGCGCCGGCGATGGCGGCGCCACCCGGCGCGGCCTGCAGCCGCAGCAGCGACATGGGCGGCGTGCCGATGAAGCCGGCGGCGAAGGCCGTGGCGGGGCGGGCGTAGAGCTCGGCCGGCGTCGCGTCCTGCTCGACGCGCCCCTCGCGCATGAGCACGACCTGGTCGGCCATGCTCATGGCCTCCACCTGGTCGTGGGTGACATAGACCATGGTCAGGCCCAGGCGCTGCTGCAGGGCGCGTATCTCGGCCCGCATCTCGGCCCGCAGCTTGGCATCGAGGTTGGAGAGCGGCTCGTCCATCAGGCAGACCGGCGCCTCGGCCACGATGGCGCGGGCCAGCGCCACGCGCTGCTGCTGCCCGCCCGAGAGCTGCGCCGGCCGCCGCTCCAGCAGCGATGCCAGCCCCAGCATGGCGGCGGTGCGGGTGAGCCGCGCGTCGCGCTCCGCCCGCGGCACCTTCCGCGCCCGCAGGCCGAACAGGATATTCTCGGCCACATCGAGATGCGGGAACAGCGCGTAGGACTGGAACACCATGGACACGCCGCGCGCCGCCGGCGGCAACGCGGTCACGTCCCGCCCGGCGAAGTGGACGCTGCCGGACGACGCCGCCTCCAGCCCCGCCAGCACGCGCAGCAGCGTCGACTTGCCGCAGCCGGAAGGGCCGAGCAGCACGATCAGGGACCCTGGCGCGGCGGTGATGTCGATGTTGTGCAGGGCCACCGTGTCGCCGAACTGCTTGCGCACGGCATCCAGCCGGATGGCGGCCCCGGGGCCGTCGGTGATGCTCATGGGAACGGCTGATAGCCGCCCGGTGCTTCGGATGAATGTCGCTTTGATGGCGGTTTCGTGACTCCGCGCCTGCGGCAGAGCCAGCGCCAGGGCGGCGGATTAATCGCGTGAAATCATTGTCTTGGAACGCGGGCGGGGCAAGGCCCGGCGCAACATCGAACCTTCTCTGCCCTGTCACGCGGCTGCAGCACTGGCCGTCTAGGAGCATACACATGAACAGGCAGAATTTTCACCTGAACATCGCCGCCACGCCGTCCCGGAGCCGGCAGGCGATGATCGCCGAGATGCTGAAGACGCGCGACTTCCTGCGCGTGGACGAGCTCGCCCAGCATTTCGAGGTGACGACCCAGACCATCCGGCGCGACATCAACGGCCTCTGCGAGCAGGGCATGGCCCGGCGCCGCCATGGCGGCATCACCTGCTCCGGCCATGGCGGCAACATGAGCTTCCGCGACCGTGAGGTGCTGAACCGCGCGGCCAAGCGGCAGATCGGCGCCGCCGTGGCACGGGAGGTGCCGGACGGCGCCTGCATCTCCCTCGGCATCGGCACCACGCCGCAGATCGTGGCGGAGTGCCTGGGCAGGCATCGCGGGCTGAAGATCGTCACCAACAACCTGCCGCTCGCCCTGGCCGCGGCGCAGAACCCGGAATTCGAGGTGGCGATCGCGGGCGGCACCGTCCGCACCGGGGATCTCGATGTCTGCGGCCCGGCGGGAGAGGAGCTGTTCAGCGCCTATCTCGTCGACATCGCCATCTTCGGCGTCGGCGGTGTCGATGCGGACGGCTCGCTGCTCGACTACTCGCGCGAGGAAGTGCGCATCCGCGAGGTGATGATGCGCCATTCCCGACGGTCCTTCCTGGTGCTCGACGCCTCCAAGTTCAGCCGCGCGGCGCATGTGCGCGGCGGGCGGATCGAGGATGTCTCCGCCGTCTTCTGCGACGCCGCGCTGCCGCCCGCGATCCGCGAGCGGCTGGCGCAGTCCGGTACGGCGGTCGTGCCATGCCCCCCCATTCAGGCCGAAGGTCGGGACCACACCTGAACCCGCGCCCTGTCCCCTTCCATCGGCCCGTTCGGCCGCTGCGGGCGGCGTCTGGGCATTGAACCGTCAGACGATCCATGACCTCCTTCGAGATCTTCGGCCACCGCGGCACCAATCCCTATCCCGGCCATTATTGGGGCGCCGACTGGGCCGAGCTGGACATCCAGATGACGGCCGACGGCGTGCTGGTGGTGGCCCACGACACCGGCACCATCCCCCGCACCACCTACGCCAGCCTGCACGCCGCCAACCCCGCCGCCATGACGCTGGACGAGGCGCTGGACCTGATCGCCGCCAAGGCGGCCGAGACCGGCCGCGACGTCAAGATCAGCATCGAGATGAAGAGCGTGTCCACCCACGCCGCGCGCGGCCTGGACATGCCGCAGGCGCTGGTCGACCTGCTGGTGGAGCGGAGCCATCCGCATCCCGGGATGATCTCCATGGCGGCCATGCAAAGCCCTGGCGCCCCTGGAAAAGCGGGTGGCGCAAATCTTCGGCCGGAAGCGGCAGCCGGCATCCCCGCGCCCTTCGCGTCACTGGAAATCGCGGCTCTTCACCGGCAGCACGGGCCGGCGTGATCCTGGCTCGGGCCGGCGCACCTCATCCGCCCGCCCCAGCGCCGCGGCACCCCAGTCCTGCTCCTCCGCCGCGTTCAGGCCACGCAGCAGGTCCGTCCGGTCGGTCAGCGCCTCGGCGATGATGTGCGTCACCGGCACCTCCGCCTGCCTCGTCTCGCGCTCGATCCGGCCCTGGACCACCAGCAGCCGCGCGTTGATCAGCGCCGCGCGGTCCCGTGCCACCAGATCGGCGAAGACGACCAGGTTGGCGGTGCCGTGCTCATCCTCCACGGTGACGAACACCACGCCCTTCGAGGTGCCCGGGCGCTGGCGCATCAGCACCAGCCCGGCGAGCAGGATCCTTCTGCCGGAGGGCAGGGCGCCGATCTCCCGGATATCCTGGCAGCCCAGGGCCCTGAGCCGGTGCCTGAGCAGCGCCAGCGGGTGCCGCCCCAGCGTCAGGCCGGTGGCCAGGTAGTCCAGCACCACGCCCTGGCCCTCCTGTTCCTCGGGCAGGCCGGGGCTTGCTTCCGGCAGCAGCGGCGGCTCGCCGGCGGCCGCTTTCTGCGCCGCCAGCAGCAGGAGCGGCGGCACCGCCTTCTCGACGCCCCTTGCCGCCCAGATCGCCTGCCGGCGGGGGACGCCCATCCCGGCAAAGCCATCCGCCGCCGCCAGCGCCTCGGTGGCCTTGCGGCCAAGCCCGGCGCGGCGCACCACCTCCTCCACGCTGGCGAAGGGCGCGCCGTTGCCGGCCCGTCGCGCCTTGACGATCTGCTCGCCCTCCGCGCGGGCGAGGCCCGCCGCCATGCGCAGCCCCAGCCGCAGCGCCAGCCCCTCGGCGCTGCCGGGCTCCGGCTCCAGCGTGCAGTCCCAGCCGCTCCGGTTGACGTCGAGCGGGCGGACCTGGACGCCATGCTCCCTGGCATCGCGGACGATCTGCGCCGGGGCATAGAAGCCCATGGGCTGGCTGTTCAGCAGGGCGGCGGCGAACACCGCCGGGTGGTGGCACTTCAGCCAGGCCGAGGCATAGGCCAGATGCGCGAAGGAGGCCGCGTGGCTCTCCGGAAAGCCATAGGAGCCGAACCCCTCCAGTTGCTGGAACACCCGCTCGGCGAGGCCGGGGTCGTAGCCGCGCCGCACCATGCCGCCCACCAGCCGCTCCCGGTACTCCGTCACGCCCTTTGTATGCTTGAAGGTCGCCATGGCGCGGCGGAGCTGGTCCGCCTCCTCCGGCGTGAAGCGCGCGGCGACCATGGCCACCCGCATCGCCTGCTCCTGGAACAGCGGCACCCCCAATGTCCGCTTGAGCACGTCCTTGAGCTCGTCGGGATGTCCATGCGCGGGGGACGGGCTGGGATAGACCGGCCGCTCCAGCCCCCAGCGGCGGCGCAGATAGGGGTGCACCATGTCGCCCTGGATGGGGCCGGGGCGGATGATCGCCACCTGGATGACGAGGTCGTAGAACTTTTCCGGCCGCAGCCGGGGCAGCATGTTCATCTGCGCCCGGCTCTCCACCTGGAAGACGCCGATGGAATCCGCCCGCCGCAGCATGGCGTAGGTATCCGGGCAGTCGCGCGGCAGGTCCGCCAGGCCAAGCTGCCTGCGGTGGTGCCGGCGCAGCAGCGCGAAGCCGCGGCGCAGCAGGGAGAGCATGCCGAGCGCCAGGATATCGACCTTGAGCAGGCCGAGCGCGTCGATGTCGTCCTTGTCCCATTCCAGCACCGTCCGCCCCGGCATGGCGGCGTTGCCGATCACCGCCAGCTCGGTCAGCGGCCCGCGGCTGATGACGAAGCCGCCCACATGGGTCGCCAGATGGCGGGGGAAGTCCTGGATCTCCTCGGCCAGCTGCAGCGTCCAGCGGAGCGCCGGGTCGGCGGGGTCGAGGCCGAGGCCGGCGGCCAGCTCGGGCAGGGTCTGCTCACGCCCCGGCCCCCAGCTGGCCTTGGCCAGCTTCGCGGTGACATCCTCCGACAGGCCCATCGCCTTGCCGACCTCGCGCAGCGCGCTGCGCACCCGGTAGCGGATCACCGTGCCGGCGATCGCCGCCCGCTCGCGGCCATAGCGCTCGTAGATGTGCTGGATCACCTCCTCGCGCCGCTCATGCTCGAAATCGACGTCGATGTCGGGCGGCTCGCGGCGGTTGGCCGAGACGAAGCGCTCGAACAGCAGGTCGTGCCGGGCCGGGTCCACCGCGGTGATGCCAAGCACGTAGCAGCAGGTGGAGTTGGCGGCCGAGCCGCGCCCCTGGCAGAGGATCCCTTTCTGCCGCGCGAAGCGCACCACCTCGTGCACGGTGAGGAAGTAGGGCGCGTAGCCCAGGCTCTCGATCAGCCGCAGCTCATGGTCGATCCGTGCCTGGATGTCGGCCGGCACGCCCTCGGGCCAGCGCCCGGCGGCGGCGGCCTGCACGCGCGCCGCCAGGGTCTGCTGCGGCGTGCGGCCGGGCTCGAGGATCTCGTCCGGGTATTCGTGCCGCAGCTGGTCGAGCGAGAAGCCGCCCGTCGCCTCCAGCACCCGCAGCGTGCCGGCCAGCGCCTCCGGGTGGCCCGCGAACAGCTGTGCCATGTCGCAGGGCCGCTTGAGCCGGCGCTCGGCATTCGGCTCGGCGTGCCGGCCCAGCGCCGCGACAGGGCAGCCGAGGCGGATGGCGGTGAGCAGATCCGCCAGGGGGCGGCGCCGGCGGTGATGGTAGCGCACATCGTTCCAGGCCAGCAGCGCCGCCCCGTGGCCGGCCTCCGCGACCACCGCAGCCAGCCAGGCCAGCCGCGCCTGGTCATGGCCATCCAGGCGGCAGGCGGCGGCGCAGAACAGCGGCAGCGCCAGAAGCGGGCGGAGCCGCCCGGCCAGCTCCGCGAAGCGGCGGGCAAAGGCCGCATCCGGCTGGCGCGGCGGAATGGCCGCCAGGCACCAGCCCGCCGCATGCGCCAGCATCTCCTCGGGCCCGATCTGGCACGCGCCTTTCGGCGCGCGCAGCCGGCCGCGCGACAGCAGGGTGGTCAGCCGGCCGTAGCTGGCGCGGTCCGTCGGCCAGGCGAGGAACTCCGACCCGTCCTCGAGCGCGAGCCGCGCGCCGACGCGGAAGGGCAGCCCGGCCTCGCGGGCCGCCACATGGCCGCGCACCACGCCGGCCAGGCTGTTGCGGTCGCAGATCCCGAGCCCGGCATGGCCGAGCGCCCGGGCGGCCAGCACCAGCTCCGCCGGGTGCGAGGCACCGTCCAGCAGGGAGAAGTTGGAGCGGGCGCCAAGCTCCGCATAGCCTTCCACGGTTCAGGCCAGTTCCCCGTGCAGGAACCAGCGCGGCGCCGCGGCGCCCTCGCGCAGGCGGCAGACCCAGAGGCGCGGCCCCTCGGCGGTCTGCAGGCGGTAGTAGTCGCGCGCCGGGCGGTGCTGGTCCTCGCCCCACCATTCCGGCTCCAGCCGCTCGGGGCCGAGGGCGGCCAGCACCCGATGCCGGCGCGTGCCCTGGAGGAGTTGCACCGGCACGCCCCCGGGCTCCTCCATCGTCACCGTGACCGGCAGCGGTTCCGCCAGCAGCCGCACCGGGCGGATCGGCCCGCCCCAGCCGGTTGGCACCACCGGCACCGCCTGCGGCGCGGCGGGCGCGGCGGCGTATTCCGGCCAGTGGCTGTCGAGCGGCAGCGGCCGGCTCAGCGCCACGCGCGGCGCGGCGCGGTCGAGCAACTCGGCCAGGGCGGTCAGATCCGCGCCCGCCTCCTCCGGGCCGGTGTGGAGCGGCGCCTGCCGGTGGGCCAGCGGCTCCGTGCCCGTGGCCTCCAGCACCATCCGCTCGAAGCCGAGCTCCGGCATCAGCCGGTCGAGTTTGAGAGCGAAGAGGCGCGCCAGATGCGCCGGGCTGTGCGAGGCGGTGCCGGTGCCGATCGCCAGCTCCTGCACCGCCCGGTCCACCCGGAAGGCGCGCAACACCCACTGGCGGGCGCCCTGGCCGGCGGCGGCCAGCGCCGCGCAGAGCTCGTCGAGCAGCACGGCCAGCACCCGGTCGATGGCCGGGCGGGTGGTGATGGGCTCCAGCAGGTCGCGCAGCGCCATGAAGTCGGGCAATGGGCGGAGGGGGCGGATCGGCCGCGGGCGGGCGCCG
>NZ_JCACVY010000090.1:0-17258 GCF_058833935.1 Roseomonas sp. TS2
TGCGCGGCGCGAGCCTGCCGATCGGGCTGATGCTGGCCATAGCCCCCGCGGTGGCGGTGCTCCAGTTCCGCGCCGTGGCGCTGCTCACCGTGCTGGGCTTCCTCGCCGCCGTGGCGCTGCATGGATGGGAGCGGCGGCGCCTGCCGGGCGCGCGCGGCCCCGGCCTGCTGCCCTGGCCGCGCCCCGCCGTGCTGGCGCCGGTGCTGCTGCCGATGGGCTGGCTGCTGGCCAGCGCCGCCTGGTCCATCGAGCCGGGCCGCGCCGCCACCACCGCGCTCACCCTGGGCCTCTACATCCTGCTCGGCGCCATGGCGGCGCGGGCGGTGGCGGAGCAGCCGCCGCACCGGCTGCGCGCCGTGCTGCGCTGCCTGGGCTGGGGGCTGGCGGCGGGCATCGCCCTGGCCCTGCTCGACCATGCCAGCGGCAACTGGCTGCGCGCGGCGGTGCGCGGCATGAGCCCGGCCGAGGCGCCGCCCAACCTGCCCTTCGGGCTGAAGCCGGCGGTCTCCATCATCGCCGTGCTGCTGCCGCTGGCGCTGTGCCTGCCCCATGCCCACCCGGCGGTGCTGCCGCGCGCGCTGCGCTGGGCGCTGCTGCCGGCGGGGGTGCTCACCGTGCTGTGGCTGCCCGCCGAATCCGCCAAGATCGCCGTGCTGGCCGGGCTGGCGGCGATGGCGGCGGCCTGGCTGCTGGGCGCCTGGGTGGCGCGCGCCGCCGGTGCCCTGCTGGCCGTTGCCGTGCTGGCGGCGCCGCTGATGTTCAGCGCCGCCCTGCCCCGCCTGCCGGCGCTGGACGCCATCCCGCCCTCCGCCGCGCACCGCGTGCTGATCTGGGAGTTCGTGCTGGAGCGGATCGGCGAGCGGCCGCTGCTCGGCTGGGGCGGCGAGTCCAGCCGCAGCCTGCCCGGCGGGCGGGACACCTTCACGCCCGAGGCGCTGGAACGCTTCGGCCTCGGCGGCGCCGTGTCGCGCGCCTGGTTCGAGGGGGTGCGGGCGCAGCGCCTGCCGCTGCACCCGCACAACGCCCCGCTGCAGATCTGGCTGGAGCTGGGCGCGGTGGGCGCGCTGCTGGCGGCGGGGCTGCTGCTGTGGCTGGGCTGGCATGGCGCGGCGCTGCACGCCCCCGCCGCCGCCGGGCTGCTGACATCGGGCGGGGTGGTGGGCATGCTCAGCTACGGCGTGTGGCAGGCCTGGTGGATCGGCGTGCTGCTGCTGCTGGCGGTGGGCCTCACCGCCCTCGCCCGGCTGCGCGCCACGCCGTGAGGCCCGGCGGAAACGGCGGCCGCGGCGGCGCATTGTCCCCGCCGGAACCTCCCGGGAGAATGGCATGAGGCTGGCCCAGGTGATGGCGGGCGCCCCAATGGGCGGCGCCGAGAGCTTCTATGAGCGCCTGTGCTGCGCCCTGCACGCCGCGGGGGAGGAGGTGCTGCCGCTCATCCGCGCCAACCCTGCCCGCGCGGCGCGGCTCTCGGTGCGGGGACTCACGCCGGTGCAGCTGCGCTTCGGCCAGCGCTGGCTGGACTTGCCCACCCATCTCCAGATCCGCCGCCACCTGCACGCCTTCCAGCCCCAGGCGGTGGTGGCCTGGATGAACCGCGCCGCCGGCTTCACCCCGCGCGGCCCCTGGACGCTGGTGGGCCGCCTCGGCGGCTATTACGACCTGCGCCACTACCGCCATTGCGACCACCTGGTGGGCAACACCCTGGGCCTGCGCCGCTGGATGCTGGAGCAGGGCTGGCCGGAGGAGCGGGTGCACCACCTGCCCAACTTCGCCGAGGACATGGCCGGCGCCCTGCCGGCCGAGCTGCCGGACCTGCCCGAGGGCGCGCCGCGCCTGCTGGCGCTCGGCCGGCTGCATGCCAACAAGGCCTTCGACACGCTGCTGCGCGCCCTGCCGCATGTGCCGGGCGCCGTGCTGCTGCTGGCCGGCGAGGGGCCGGAGCGCGAGACCCTCACCCGCCTGGCCGGCGAACTGGGCGTGGCGGAGCGCGTCCGCTTCCTCGGCTGGCGGCAGGACACGGCGGCGCTGCTGGCGGCCTGCGATGTGATGGTCTGCCCCTCGCGCCACGAGCCGCTGGGCAATGTGGTGCTGGAAGGCTGGAGCGCCGCCCGCCCCGTGGTGGCCACCGATGCCGATGGCCCTGCCGAGCTGATCCGCGACGGCGAGACGGGCCTGCTGGTGCCGCGCGACCAGCCGGAGGCGCTGGGCCGCGCCCTGGCGGCCCTGCTGGCCGACCCCGGGCGCCGCGCCACGCTGGCTGCGGCCGGCCGCGCCGCCTACGAGGCCAGCTTCTCCGAGGCCGCCGTGGTGGCGCAGTGGCAGGATTTCCTGCGCCGGGTCTCGCCTGGCGCGGGCTGAGCCACCAGCTTACGGCCTCAGCCTTCCGGGGTGTCCTCGGGTGTGTCCAGCAGGGCCACCGCCGCCGCCAGCGCCGCCTCGACGCCGAGCGCCTCCATCGGCGCCCGGCCCGGCAGGCCACGCGCCAGCACCGCCCGCGCCCGCCGCCCCACCGGCGCGTATTCCGCCGCCGGGGTGGGGCCGAACAGCCCCAGCGTGGGCGTGCCCGCCGCCGCCGAGAGGTGCATCAGCCCCGAATCATTGCCCACGAACAGCGCGCAGCGGGAGAGCAGCGCCGCCGCCTCCGGCAGTTCCAGCCGCCCCACCAGATCGACCGCCTGCGGCAGCGCGGCCAGCACGGGCGCCGCCATGGCGGCCTCGGTGGCGCCGGGTCCGGCCAGCACCACGGGGCGCGCGCCCTCCAGCCGCCCGCCCGGCGCCGTCAGCGCCTGGAACAACGCCACGAAGCGCTCCGGCGGCCACACCTTGCCCGCCCAGTTGGCGCTGGGGCCGAGGGCGAGATAGGGCCCCTCCCCCGGCAGCAGCGCCGCGGCCTTCGCCGCATCCTGCGGGCCGAACCAGGCCACCGGGCGCGGCGCCGGGTGCAGCCCCAGCACGCCCGCCAGTTGCAGCAGCTTGTGGCCGGGCCGCCGCCCGCCGCGCATCACCGCGCGGCGCCGCGTCCGCACCAGCCAGGAGAGGGCGGAGCCGCGCAGATCCACCACCAGGTCCCAGCGCTGCCGTGCCACCTGCCCCCAGAGCGAGAACCAGTGCCCCGAGAAGCGCTGCTTGGCGAGCAGGATGGTGGCCTCCCGGTTCGGCATGCGGGCGAACACGCCTTCGGCCACCGGCCCGCAGGCCACGGTGATCCGCGCGCCGGGATAGGTCCGCAGCAGATGGTCCAGCAGGCCGGTGGAGAGCACCGCATCCCCGATCCGGGTGGCGGTCACGAACAGGATGCGCATGGTCGGGCGCGGCTCTAGCACGGTTTCCGCGCCGCGCGCAGAGGGACATGCCGCCGCTTGCCTCGGGCCGCCGGAACGCCAAATCTCATATCATGCCCATCGCCCCCCTCCCCGACCGCGCCGTGGTGGAACTGACCGGCGAGGACCGTGTCAGCTTCCTCCAGGGCCTCGTCTCCAACGACGTGGCGCGCGCCACCCCCGGCCATGCGGTCTGGGCCGCGCTGCTGACGCCGCAAGGCAAGTGGCTGGCCGACTTCTTCATCCTCGCCACGCCGGAGGCCCTGCTGCTCGACTGCGCCGCCGCCCAGGCGGAGATGCTGGCGCAGCGCCTCTCCCGCTTCCGCCTGCGCTCGAAGGTGGCGCTGGCGGCGCGGCCCGATCTCGGCGTGCTGGCCGGCTGGGGCGGCGCGGCCGTGCCGGAGGGCGCCATCGCCGCGCCCGACCCGCGCCTGCCGGAGGCCGGCTGGCGCGCCATCCTGCCCGCCGCCGACCTGCCCGCCGGGAATGGCGATTATGCCCGCCACCGCCTCGCCCTCGGCCTGCCGGACGGCGCGCCGGACCTGGAGCCGGAGAAATCCGTGCTGCTCGAGGCCGGCTTCGACGAGCTGGACGGAATCTCCTGGAGCAAGGGCTGCTACATGGGGCAGGAGCTGACGGCCCGCACCAAGTATCGCGGCCTGCTGAAGCGGCGGCTGGTGCCGGTCGATGTGCAGGGGCCGCTGCCGGCGCCGGGCACGCCCATCCGGCGCGGCGAGGCGGAGGTGGGGGAGATGCGCTCCGGCCATGCCGAGGGGCTGGGGCTGGCGCTGCTGCGGCTGCCCATCCTGGGGGATGAGGCGCTGACCTGCGGCGAGGCCACGCTCATGCCGCGTATTCCGCACTGGATGCGGCTGCCGGAGAAGGCGGCGCCGTAGAAAAAGAAAAGGCCGGGGGAAGGAATTCCCCCGGGCCCCCATCTTTTTTCTGTCTGTTTACGCGGTGCGGTCGGTGCCGCCGGCCAGGGCGGCCTGCGCCGCCGCCAGCCGCGCCACCGGCACGCGGTAGGGCGAGCAGGAGACGTAGTCCAGCCCGACGCTCTCGCAGAACTGGATCGAGGCCGGGTCGCCGCCATGCTCGCCGCAGATGCCGAGCTTCAGGTCCTGCTTCACGCCACGGCCCTTCTCGGCGGCGATCTGCACCAGCGCGCCCACGCCCTCCGGGTCGATCGAGACGAAGGGGTCCTTCGGCAGGATGCCCTTCTCAACATAGTAGGGCAGGAACTTGCCGGCATCGTCGCGCGAGAGGCCGAAGGTGGTCTGCGTCAGGTCGTTGGTGCCGAAGGAGAAGAAATCCGCCGTGCCGGCGATGGCATCGGCCGTCAGGCAGGCGCGCGGCAGCTCGATCATGGTGCCGACCAGGTACTCGATCTCCAGCCCGGCCTCGGCGAAGACCTCCTTCGCCACCTTGTCCACCTGGGCGCGGGTGATCTCCAGCTCCTTCTTCGCGGCGACGAGCGGGATCATGATCTCCGGCACCGGTGCCTTGCCCGTCTCCTGGGCGGTGGCCACCGCCGCCTCGAAGATGGCCCGCGCCTGCATCTCGTAGATCTCGGGGAAGGTCACGCCGAGGCGGCAGCCGCGGTGGCCGAGCATCGGGTTGGCTTCCGAGAGGTCGGCGGCACGGCGCTGCATGGTGGCGAGGTCGGCGCCCAGGCTCGCCGCCACCTCGGCCAGTTCCTCCTCCCGGTGGGGCAGGAACTCGTGCAGCGGCGGGTCGAGCAGGCGGATGGTCACCGGCAGCCCCGCCATGATGCGGAACAGCTCGATGAAGTCGGCGCGTTGGAAGGGCAGCAGCTTGGCCAGCGCGTCGCGCCGACCGCCCTCGCTCTCGCTCATGATCATCTGCCGCACGGCGCCGATGCGCTCGGGGTCGAAGAACATGTGCTCGGTGCGGCAGAGGCCGATGCCCTCGGCGCCGAACTTGCGGGCGGTGTCGGCGTCCAGCGGCGTCTCGGCGTTGGCGCGCACCTTCAGGCGGCGCACCTTGTCGGCCCAGCCCATCAGCGTGGCGAAGTCGCCGGAGAGCTGCGGCTCCACCATCGCCACGGCGCCGAGGAAGATCTCGCCCGTGGCGCCGTCCAGCGTGATGGTCTCGCCCGCCTGCACGGTCTGGCCGCCGGCGCGGAGCTGCTGGCTGTTGTAGTCCACCACCACGCCGCCGGCACCGGCCACGCAGGGCCGGCCCATGCCGCGCGCCACCACCGCCGCGTGGCTGGTCATGCCGCCGCGCGTGGTGAGGATGCCCTTGGCGGCGTGCATGCCGTGGATGTCCTCGGGGCTGGTCTCGATGCGGACCAGGATCACGCTCTCGCCCTTGGCGGCGCGCGTCTCCGCCTCGTCGGCCGAGAACACCACCGTGCCGCAGGCGGCGCCGGGCGAGGCCGGCAGGCCCTTCGAGATCAGGTTGCGCGGCGCCTTGGGGTCCAGCGTCGGGTGCAGCAGCTGGTCGAGCGAGCCGGGGGCCACGCGCTTCACCGCCTCCCGCTCGTCGATCAGCCCCTCGCGCGCCATGTCGACGGCGATCTTGAGGCTGGCGGCGGCGGTGCGCTTCCCGTTGCGCGTCTGCAGCATGTACAGCTTGTTCTGCTGCACGGTGAACTCGATGTCCTGCATGTCCGTGTAGTGCTGCTCGAGCGTCTGCCGGACCTGCACCAGCTCGGCATAGGCGGCGGGCATGGCCTCTTCCATGCTGCGCTCGCCCGGCTTGGAGCGGGCCTTCGACATCGGCTGCGGCGTGCGGATGCCGGCCACCACGTCCTCGCCCTGGGCGTTGATCAGGTACTCGCCGTAGAAGATGTTCTCGCCCGTGGAGGGGTCGCGGGTGAAGCAGACGCCGGTGGCGCAGTCCTCGCCCATGTTGCCGAACACCATGGCCTGCACGTTCACCGCCGTGCCCCAGCTGGCCGGGATGTCGTGCAGCCGGCGGTAGGTGTTGGCGCGCTGGTTCATCCAGCTGCCGAACACGGCGCCGATGGCGCCCCAGAGCTGCGCCTTCGGCTCCTGCGGGAAGGGGCTGCCCAGCACCTCCTCCACCATCGCCTTGTAGTGGGCGACGACCTGCTTCCAGTCCTCGGCGGTCAGCTGCGTGTCCTCGGAGACGCCCTTGTCCAGCTTGGCGTCCTCGATGATCTCCTCGAAGCGGTGGTGGTCCACGCCCAGCACCACGGAGCCGTACATCTGGATGAAGCGGCGGTAGCTGTCCCAGGCGAAGCGCGAATCGCCCGAGGCGGTGGCGAGCCCCTCCACCGTGCGGTCGTTCAGGCCGAGGTTCAGCACCGTGTCCATCATGCCCGGCATGGAGACGCGGGCGCCGGAGCGGACGGAGACCAGCAGCGGCTTCGCCTCGTCGCCGAAGGAGAGGCCAACGGCCTGCTCGATGCGCGCCAGCGCCTCGGCCACCTGGGCCTCCAGCTCGGCGGGGTACTGCTTGCCGTTGTCGTAGTAGTAGGTGCAGACCTCGGTGGTGATGGTGAAGCCCGGCGGCACGGGCAGGCCGATCGAGGCCATCTCCGCCAGGTTGGCCCCCTTGCCACCCAGCAGATTGCGCATCTCGGCCTTGCCGTCATTGCGGCCGGCGCCGAAACCATACACCCACTTCTGCATCTCGGGTCTTCCTCAGCCTTCGATCTTGGAGAAATCGGCCACCTGGTCGATCGCGGCCCGGAGTCGGGCCAACAAACCTAGACGGTTGCGCCGGAGTTGCGCATCCGCATCGTTCACCACCACCTTCTCAAAGAAGGCGTCCACCGGCGCGCGCAGGCGCGCCAGGGCTTCCATGGCGGCCATGTCGTTCTCGGCGGCGAGCGCCGCCTGCGCTTCCGGCAGCGCGCCGTCCAGCGCGGCGGAGAGCGCCGCCTCTTCCGCCGCGGTGAAGCGGGCGGGGTCGGTCTCGGGACGGTGCGGCCCGTCCTTCTTGTCCTCGATGCGGAGGATGTTGGCGGCGCGCCGGTAGGCGGCCAGCAGGTTGGCACCATCCTCCCCTTCCAGGAAGGCGCGCAGAGCCGCGGCGCGGGCCAGCACCCGGACGAGATCGGCGCCGCCACCCGCTCCCAGCGTGGCCGCCAGCACGTCGTGCCGCTCGCCCTCGGCGCGCAGCTGCACGCGCAGCCGGTCGGCCAGGAAGTCCAGCAGCCCGGCGGCGAAGGCGGCCACCATCGGCGGGTGGGCGGATTTCGGGCCGGGCTGGAAGCCGGCCTTCATCGCCTCCTGCGCCACCGCCATGCCGAATTCAGGCTCGGCCGTGGCGCCCACGGCCTGCGGGTAGCCGAAGAAGGCCTCGGCCAGCGCGTCCGACAGGTCCAGCCGCAGCCCGTTCTCGCGCAGGATGCGGATGACGCCGAGCGCCGCCCGGCGCAGCGCATAGGGGTCGCCCGAGCCGGTCGGGCGCTCGTCGGCGGCGAAGAAGCCGGCAAGCTGGTCCAGCTTGTCGGCCAGCGCCACGGCGATCGCCACCGGCTCGTCGGGCACCGAGTCGCCCGGGCCCATGGGGCGGTAATGCGCGGCGATGGCCTCGGCCACCCGCGCATCCTCGCCATCCTTCAGCGCGTAGTAGCGGCCGATGATGCCCTGCAATTCGGGGAACTCGCCCACCAGCCCGGTGGCGAGGTCAGCCTTGGCCAGCTTCGCGGCACGGGCGGCCAGCGCCGGCTCGGCGCCGACGCGCGGCGCCAGCCACTCGGCCAGCCGCGCCAGCCGCGCCACGCGCTGCCCCTGGGTGCCAAGCTTCGCGTGGAACACCACGCTCTCCAGCTTCGGCAGGAAGGCTTCCAGCGCCTGCCGGCGGTCGAGGTCCCAGAAGAAGCGGGCGTCCGACAGGCGGGCGCGCAGCACGCGCTCATTGCCGCCGACCACGGCCTTGCCGCCATCATGGGCGGCGATGTTGGACACCACGGCGAAGCAGGGCGCCGCCCCGCCCTCCGGCCGGCGCAGCGCGAAATAGCGCTGGTTGACCCGCATGGTGGTGCGCATCAGCTCGGGGGGGAGGTCCATGAAGGCGTCGTCGATGCGGCCGAGCAGGGGCACGGGCCATTCGACCAGCCCCGCCACCTCCGCCACCAGCCCCTCATCCGGCACCACCTCAACCCCCTCCCGCACGGCCAGCGCCGCGATACCGTCACGCACAAGCCTGGCGCGCTCAACGGGGTCGATAACAACGTGCCGTGCGGCGAGTTGCGTCGCATAATCCGAGAAATTTCTAACCGAAAAGTCACCCGGCGAGAGAATCCGGTGCCCCTCGGTGCGGTCGGCGCTGGCCAGCCCGTGCCCGTCATCCTCGCCCTGGACAAGGGTGAAGGGCACCACCGCGCCATCGAACAGGCAGAGGATGCGCTTCAGCGGCCGCACCCAGACGAAGGTGCTGGTGCCACCCCAGCGCATCGACTTCGGCCAGGGGAAGCGGCGCAGGAGACCAGGAATGATCTCCGCCAGCACCTCCGGCGTCGGCCGCCCGGGCCGGCGGATGACAGCATACAGATAAGTGCCGCCCTTGCCCTCGCGCGCCTCCAGCTGCTCCCGCGTCAGGCCGGTGGAGCGCAGGAAGCCTTCCAGCGCCGGGCCGGTGGCATCGGCGCGCGGGCCGCGGCGCTCCTCCTCCACGGCCTTGGTGCCGGCGGGCAGCTCGGCCACCAGCGCCAGGCGGCGGGGACCGTAGAGGGTGCGCAGCCCTTCCGCCGGCAGGCCCGCGCCCTTCAGCGCCTCGCCCAGCAGGCGCGCCAGGTCCTCGGCCGCGCGCGCCTGCATGCGGGCGGGGATTTCCTCGGAGAAGAGTTCGAGCAGGAGTTCGGGCATCGTGGGCCTTGCGGGGAAGGGGCCGGCAGGGAGGCTGGCGCGGAATTCGGGCGCCAGCATGGCAGTTCGGCGGGGCGGATGGGCGGCTCAGCCGCCGGGGGCCATCCAGGTCTCGCAGCAGCGCTTCGCCAGCGCCCGGACCCGGCCGATATAGGCCGCCCGCTCCGTCACGCTGATGGCGCCGCGGGCATCGAGCAGGTTGAAGGCGTGGCTGGCCTTGATGCACTGGTCATAGGCCGGCAGGGCCAGCCCCTTCTCCACCAGCGCGGCGCACTCGGCCTCGGCGTCCCGGAAGTGCTGGAACAGCAGGGCGGTGTCGGCGTGCTCGAAATTGTAGGCGGAGAATTCCTTCTCGGCGCGCAGGAACACATCGCCATAGGTGACGCCCTGGCCGTTGAAATCCAGGTCGTACACATTCTCGACGCCCTGGATGTACATGGCCAGCCGCTCCAGCCCGTAGGTCAGCTCGGCGCAGGGCTTCTCCACCGGGATGCCGCCCACCTGCTGGAAATAGGTGAACTGCGTCACCTCCATCCCGTCGCACCACACCTCCCAGCCGAGGCCCCAGGCGCCCAGCGTCGGGCTTTCCCAATCGTCCTCGACGAAGCGGATGTCGTGCAGGGCGGGGTCGATGCCGAGCGCCTTGTAGCTCTCGATGAGCAGCGCCTGCGGGTCGGCCGGGCTCGGCTTCAGGATGACCTGGTACTGGTAGTAGTGCTGCAGCCGGTTCGGGTTCTCGCCGTAGCGGCCATCCGAGGGGCGGCGGGAGGGCTGCACATAGGCCGCCTTCCAGTCCTTCGGCCCCAGCGCGCGCAGCGTGGTGGCCGGATGGAAGGTGCCGGCGCCCATTTCCATGTCGTAGGGCTGCAGGATCACGCAGCCCTGCGCGCTCCAGAAGCGGTGCAGCGTCAGGATGATGTCCTGGAAGCTGAGCGGCTTCCCGGCGGGAGGCGGCGCGGGGGCGTGTGTGATCTGCTGCGTCTCGGTCATCTGTTCTGGGCGTGCCTGGGGCTTGCGGCCGTGTTGCGCGGCGCACCATAAGACCCGCCACACCCCCCCGGCAAGGAAGGGCACACCATCATGGCCGCCACCGAGACCCTGATCCGCAGCTACTACGCCGCCTTCAACGCGGGGGACGTGGAGGGCATGCTGGCCCTGCTCGCCGAGGATGTGGCGCATGACATCAACCAGGGCGCGCGGGAGACCGGCATCCCCGCCTTCCGCGCCTTCATGGCCCGGATGAACGCGCATTACCGCGAGGAGTTGAAGGACATCGTGGTGATGGTGGGCGAGAGCGGCGCCCGCGCGGCGGCCGAGTTCACCGTGCACGGTACCTATCTCGCCACCGATGCCGGCCTGCCGGAGGCGCGCGGCCAGACCTATGTGCTGCCCGCCGGCGCCTTCTTCGAGGTGCGGGGGGAGAAGATCGCCCGCGTGTCGAACACCTACAACCTGGCAGACTGGATCGCCCAGGTCGGTGGCTGAGGCCCGCTGGCGGCTGGCGGTCTTCGACTTCGACGGCACGCTGGTCGACAGCTTCCCCTGGTTCCGCGCCGCCCTGCCGGAGACCGCCGCCCGCTTCGGCTTCCACAGCCCGGCGGCGTCGGAGCTGGAGGCGCTGCGCGGCTGCGACTCGCGGGAGATTCTGCGCCGGCTGGCAGTGCCGGCCTGGCGCCTGCCGGCCATCGTGGCGCATCTGCGCGCGCGCAAGCGGGCGGCGGCGGGCGAGATTCCCCTGTTCCCGGGCGTGCCGGAGATGCTGGCGGCGCTGCGGCTGGCCGGCCTGCCCCTCGCCATCGCCAGCTCCGATTCGGAGGCTTCCATCCGCATGACGCTGGGGCCGGAGGCGGGGCGGATCGGCGCCTATGCCTGCGGCGCCTCGCTCTTCGGCAAGCCGCCCCGGCTGCGCGGCCTGCTGCGGCAGGCGGGGCTCGCCCCCGCCCAGGCCCTCTATATCGGCGACGAGTTGCGGGATGCCGAGGCGGCCCGTGCCGTCGGCATGGGCTTCGCCGCCGTCTCCTGGGGCTATGCCCGGCCCGAGGCCCTGGCCGCCACCGCACCGCTGGCGCTGTTCCGCTCGGTGGCGGAGATCGCCCCGTTCTGCGCGGGCAGCGCCGCTTTCTCGGCTGAATCGTAGCGGCGCTGGGCGGCCAGCACCTCGCCGATATGCGCCTCCGCCCAGTGGCGCAGCGTCTCCAGCGCACGGGCGAGGTCGGTGCCGAGCGGGGTGATGGCGTATTCCACCGTCACCGGCATGGTGGCGAAGACCCTCCGGCTCACCAGCCCGTCCCGCTCCAGCCGGCGCAGCGCCTGGGCCAGCACCTTCTGCGAGATGCCGGTGGCCCGGCGCAGCGCGCCGAAGCGCCAGGGGCCGCGGGAGAGCAGCACCAGCAGCATCACCGTCCATTTGTCGGCGATCCGGTCCAGCACCAGCCGGGTCGGGCAGTCGGGGTTGAACAGGTCGCCCGGGCAGGGCCCGGCGGTGTCGTCATCGGCCATGGTTACCTCGCGGTCACCAGATGGGCGGAAAGTGCCTTCTTCCGCCCCGGCGTGTCCTCAGCCTATCTGGTTTCCAACGGATACCACATTCCCGAAGGAACCTCGACCTTGCGCATCGCCCTCATCGGCGCCTCCGGCCAGGCCGGCTCCCGCATCCTGGCCGAGCTGGCCCGGCGTGGCCACGCCGTCACCGCCATCGCCCGCGACGCCGGCAGGATCGCGGCGCTGCCCGGCGTCACCCCGCGCGCCGCCGACCTGCACGACGTCCCGGCCCTCGCCGCCCTGCTCGCCGGACACGATGTGGCGATCAGCAGCGTCCATTTCACCGCCAGCGACCCCGAGGCGCTGATCGGTGCGGTGAAGCAGGCCGGCGTGGCGCGCTACCTGGTGGTGGGCGGCGCCGGCAGCCTGGAGGTGGCCCCCGGCCTCAAGCTGTTCGACACGCCCGATTTCCCGGCCATCTACCGGGAGGAGGCCCGCCGGGGCGGCGCCTTCCTGGAGCGGCTGGAGCAGGAGGCGCTGCTCGACTGGACCTTCCTCTCCCCCTCCGCGATGTTCGTCCCCGGCGAGCGCACGGGCAGGTTCCGGCTCGGCGCCGACCGGCTGCTGCTGGACGCAAGCGGCAGCAGCACCATTTCCTTTGAGGACTACGCCGTGGCCCTCGCCGACGAGATCGAGCACCCGGCCCACCGGCGCCGACGCTTCACCGTGGGATATTGATGACCATCCTGCATTACATCCACGACCCGCTCTGCGGGTGGTGCTACGCGGCCACCGCCCTGCTGGAGGCCGCCCGTGCCCGGCCCGAGATCCGGCTGCGCATGCATGGCGGGGGCCTCTGGCACCCCGCCGCCCGGCTGCGGGAGGGGCAGCGCCAGCACATCCTGGAAGCCGATGCGCGCATCGGCGCCCTGACCGGTCAGGTCTTCGGGCCGGGCTACCGGGCGCTGCTGGCGGACCCGGAGACGGTGTTCCACTCCCGCCCCACCATCGCCGCCCTGCTGGCGGTGCCGGAGCCGCTGGCGCCGGCCATGCTGCGCGCCATCCAGCGCGCGCACTATGTGGAAGGGCTGCGGGTGGTGGAGGACGGCGTGCTCGCCGCCCTCGCCATGGAGCTGGGGCTCGATGAGGCGGAGTTCCGCGCCAGCCTCGCCGCCGCGCCGGTGGAGGCGCACATCAACACCACCCGCCGGCTGATGCAGCGCGTGGGCGCCACCAGCTTCCCCACCTTCCTGGCGGAGCGGGACGGCAACATCGAGATCGTGCCGCACATGGATTGCTACGAGGATCCGGCGGCATTCGTGGCAAGGCTGTAGGAGACGTTCTTTTTTGGAAAAAAGAACCAAAAAACTTTTGTCAGTTTGGGGTGCGCCAACACAAAGCGGGACGCCAAACTGACAAAGTCTTTTTGCTTCTTTTTCTTCAGAAAAAGAAGGTCACTTCATCAACGCCGCGAAGTCCTTGTCCAGAGCGGACAGCGCCGCGTCGATCGCGCCGCGCCGCTCGACGATCCAGCCCTCCTGCGCCGCGAGGGAGGATTTCGCCGCCTCCAGCATCCGCGTCAGCTCGGCCGGCTGCGGGCCGCCGGAGGTGGCGCGGTCGCGGATGATCGCCACCGGGTCCAGCGTCGCGCGGAACTCCGCTTCGCTCATCGGCAGGGCGCCGCCCTCCACCTTCATCTCCTGAAGCGTGTGCGCGTAGATGCGCTGCGCCTCGGCATAGGGGAAGTCGCTGGGGCGGATGTCATGCGCCTTGGCGTAATCCACCACCTCGGAGGCGAAGTGGTGGCCGACGCGGAAGGGCAGCCGGTATGTCCGCATCAGCACGTCCGCCACCTCCTGCGAGGCGGTCCAGTCGCTGTTCAGCTCCTCCAGCGCGCGCTCGGGGCTGATGACCACGGCGTTCAGCACCCGCTCCCAGCTCGCCAGCGTGCGCAGCGCGGCGGCGACGACGGCGGTGTTGTCGCGCACGGCCTTCGGGTCGCTCATGCCGGGCGGGATGTTGTGCGCCTGGATGAGCCGCCCGATGCCGAGCGAGACGGCGCGCGAGGCCTCGGCGCGGGTGTCGTTCAGCAGGCCGGGGTTGCGCTTCTGCGGCATGGCGCTGGAGACATAGGTATTGCCATCCCCTTCGCGCAGCAGGATCCAGGGGCGTGGCTGCGCATACTGCGTCATCACGTCCTCGACGAAGGCGCCGGCATGGATGGCGATGCTGCCAGCCACGGCGCCGATCTCCACCGGCATCTCGGCGGCGGTGATCTGCGCGGCGTCGTAGGCATTGTCCACCAGCGCGGGGAAGCCGAGATAGCGCGCCATGCGCTCGCGGTTCAGCGGCCAGCTCGTGCCGTTCAGCACCGTGGTGCCCATGGGCGAGCGGTCCAGCCGCGCATAGGCCTGGCGCAGCCGCTCCGCGTCCCGCTCCAGCCCGGCGATGTGGCCGAGCAGGTAATGCGCGTAGCTGTTGGGCTGGGCGGCGACGCCGTTGGTGTAGTTGGGCACGATGGTGCCGGTGTTGCGCTCGGCCAGGCGCAGCATGGCGGCGGTGGTCTTGTGGAGCTGGGTGGCGAGCTTCAGCAACTCGTCGCGCAGGATGGCGGCGCGCACGGTGGAGAGCATGTCCTGGCTGGAGCGCCCCGCATGCAGCAGCGTGGCCTCGACGCCGGCGGCCTCGATCAGCAGCGGCTCGAAGGTGATGACGGTCGTGGGCCGCTTGCCGCCCGGCTGCTCCCCCGCCTGCAGCACCGTCCGCAGCCCGGCGGCGATGCGCGGCGCGGCCGCCGGGTCGAGCAGCCCTTCCTGGCTGTTGATGACGGCGCTGGCCTTGTTGATCTCGCCCAGCCAGTAGAATTCGTCGCGCCGCGTCTGCGCCGCCGCCGGCAGCGCGATGGCGCAGGCCAGCACGGCCCCGAGCCATACCTTCATGGTGTTTCTCCCGATTTTTGCATGTCAGGGAAGTTGTTCTTTTTTGGAAAAAAGAACCAAAAAACTTTTGCCAGTTGGCGCACTCCGGGGAGAGGCGGGACGCCAGACTGACAAAGTCTTTTTGCTTCTTTTTCTTCAGAAAAAGAAGGTTCTTCCTCAGACCCACTCACCCTTGCGCATCACCGGCGTGGCGGCGCCATCGAAGCCGATGCCGTCCACATCCACCTCGGCCGAGCCGATCATCCAGTCCACATGAATCAGGCTGGAATTGCCGCCGCGCGCCGCGAAGGTCTCGTCGCTCATGCCTTCGGCGTCGGTGAAGCACTTCTTGTAGGCCTGGCCGAGGGCGATGTGGCTGGCCGCGTTCTCGTCGAACAGCGTGTTGAAGAACAGCAGCCCGGTCTGCGAGATGGGCGAGGAATGCGGCACCAGCGCCACCTCGCCCAGCCGCCGCGCGCCCTCGTCGGTGCCGATCATCTTCTGCAGCACGTCCTGCCCGCTGCTGGCCTGCGCCTCGACGATCTGCCCGCCTTCGAAGCGCACGCGGATGTCGCGGATCAGCGTGCCGGCATGGGCGAGCGGCTTGGTGGCGGCGACGGTGCCCTCGGTCATCGCGGCGTGGGGGGTGGTGAACACCTCCTCCGTCGGGATGTTGGGATTGCCGGTGATGCCGTTCAGCGCCTTGGAGGAGCCGCCCATCCAGGAATGCTCGTCGGCCAGGCCCACGGTGAGGTCGGTGCCGGGCCCCTGGAAGCGCAGCGCGCGGAAGCGGCGCTCGTTCAGCATCTTCCGGCGCGTCATCAGCGCGGCGTTGTGCGCGGCCCAGTTGGCGCGCGGGTCCGGCGTGTCGGCGCGGGTGGCGGCGAAGATCGCGTCCCACAGCTTCGCCACCGCCTGCGCTTCCGGCAGTTCGGGGAAGACGGTGCGCGCCCAGGCGGCGGAGGCGAAGGGCACCAGCGTCCAGTTGATGGCGGACGCCGTGATCAGCTCCAGCGCCGGCCGGTAGGCCTTCGAGCGGGCGCGGTTGGCGCGGGAGACCTTCTCCGGGTCCTGGCCCGCCAGCAGGTTGGGGTCGTCCCCCACCACGGCCAGGCGCGCGGCGCCGCCGCGGAAGGCGGCAGCCATGCCCTCGTACATCCAGCCCGCCGCCACGTCGAAGCTCTCGGGCGCGGCGTGGCGGTAGCGGGCGAGCGCCGTCTCGTCATCCGAGAGCAGCGGCGTGACCAGGGAGGCGCCGGCCTTGTAGGCCTCGGCCACGATGCGGCGCACCAGCGGCAGGGATTCGATGGAGGCCGTCATCACCAGCTCCTGCCCCGGCTTCATGCCGCCGAGGCCGACATGCACGGCGAGTTCCGCCAGCCGGTCCAGGCGCGGGTCCTCGGCCAGGGAGGCGGTGGTTGGCACAGGCTGGTCCATGCGGCGGGTCCTCGGCGGTTGGGGCGCGCGCGGGGCGGAAAGGCGGCCCGGCGCGCGGCCCGGGGAAAACCGGATCGGCGATGCGCCGCCCCGCTGGGAAGGGCGCGGCTCCCGCCAATGCGGCCCCGGCGGGGCCGGCTGTCAAGGGGCGCGGCTTAGCTCTCCGCCTGTGCCCCCATGTGGCCGGCGAACTGCCGGTGCTCGGCCGTCATGGCCTGGGCGGCGCGCAGCGCGGCCTCGCGCAGCCAGCCCTCGGGGCGCCGCCCCAGGTCGGCGCGGATCGCCGCCGCGTGGTCGCCGGTGCCGAGATGGATGGCCGCCATCTCCCGCCCCATGGCCTTCAGCATCTTCTCGCCCAGCAGCACCTCGCGGCCCAGCGTCTCGTCCGGCCCGTGGTCCCAGTCGGGCGAGATGGGGCGGTCGGTCTCGATCTTGCGGTTGTTCGGGGAAAGGCGCCGCACGGCCACGCCATCCGTCACGCGGTACCAGGGGTCCGGCGCGCGGTGGCGGCCGGTGGCGATCTCCAGGCAGCGCACGGCGCGGCCATGCCTGCCGTGCAGCCGCACCCAGGCGGAGGGCAGCACCGCCTTGGCCTCGCGCAGCACCCAGTCGCCGCGCCACTTCGCCTGCGCCACCCAGCGCGGCCGGCCGAGGCTGCCCAGGCCGGCGCTGCGGTACCAGAAGCGTGGCTCGGTGGCGCCCTGCGGCAGGGCGGCGCGCAGCGCGGCCTCGTAGCGCGGGAAGAAGACGGGGCGCTCCGCCCCGTCGCGCTTCTCGAAGCGGCGGCGCTTGCGCTTCAGCTTCTCCCAGAAGGCGTCGCGGTGCTCGTCGGGCACGATCACGGTGCGGCGCAGCCAGCGGTGGTCGCGGTCCAGCAGGGTGGGGCCGGGCTTGCGGACTCCCTTGAGGTAGCCGGCCAGCAGATGCGCGGCGATCGGCTCCGCCTCGCGCCAGTCCGGCTCCGGGCTGGCCAGCAGTCCGCTGGTGGCCAGCCGCACCAGGTCGAGCGCGTAGGGCATCTCGGCCGCCTCGTCATAGTCGTTCACGCCCCAGACGAGGCGGCCCTCGGCATCCCGCCAGGTGCCGAAATTCTCCAGGTGGATGTCACCCACCGCCAGGACGGTGGGGGCATCGGCCAGTTCCGGGAACAGCGCCAGCGCCGTCTCGGCCCAGCGGAAATAGGTGGCGCGCAGGAAGCCGAAGGCATCCCCCGCCATCTCGCGCCGCTTCTCGGCCAGTCCTTCCTCCACCAGCTCATGCCCCAGCTCGTGGCGCAGAAAGGCTTCATAGGCGGC
>NZ_JCACVY010000091.1:0-17093 GCF_058833935.1 Roseomonas sp. TS2
GGCGGTGGCGCGGCCCCATGCCTCGCGCCATGCGGGGCGGATGCATGCCTGCGGGCATGACGGGCACATGGCCATGCTGCTCGGCGCGGCGCGGGACCTGGCCGCGCGGCCGGATTTCCACGGCACGGTCCACCTGATCTTCCAGCCCGCCGAGGAGCATGGCCGCGGCGCCGCCGCCATGCTGGCCGACGGCCTGCTGGAGCGCTTCCCGTTCGACGAGGTCTACGGGCTGCACAACATGCCCGGCCTGCCCTTCGGCCGGTTCGCCACCCGCCCCGGCGGGCTGATGGCGGCGGAGGACAATTTCGAGATCGTGTTGGAGGGCGTCGGCACCCATGCGGCGCGGCCGCATATGGGGCTCGATCCGCTGGTGGTCGGCGCCGAGATCGTGCTGGCGTTGCAGGGCATTGTCGCGCGGCGGCTGGACCCGGTGGCGCAGGCGGTGGTCTCGGTCACGGAGTTCCTGACCGACGGGCAGCGCAACGTGCTGCCCGGGCAGGTGACGCTGCGCGGCGACACGCGCAGCTTCGACCCCGCCGTCAGCGCCATGATCGAGGCGCGGATGGGCGCCATCGCCGCCGGCCTCTGCCAGGCGCATGGGGCGGGGCACCGCTTCCTCTACACGCGCGAGTTCCGCCCCACCGTGAACAGCGCGGCGCAGACGGCCTGGGCCCTGGACGCCGCGCGTGCCGTGGCGGGAGCGGAGGGGGCGGAGGGGGATTGCGCGCCCGTCCTGGCCTCGGAGGATTTCGGCGCCTTCCTGGAACGCGTGCCGGGCAACTTCATGTTCCTGGGCAGCGGGCTGGCGGGCGAGCCGGGCGGCGTGCCGCTGCACAACGCGACCTATGATTTCCAGGACGGGCTGCTGCCCCTGGGCGCGGCCTATTTCGCCACCCTGGCGCGGCAGAGGCTGGCCGGCTGAGGCCGCTACCAGCGCCTGCCATAGCCGCCATGGCCATAGCCACCATGGCCGTAGCCATGCGCGGGGCGGCCATAGCCATAGCCGTGCCCGCGGCCGTAGCCATGGCCGCGCGATGGGCGGCGGTAGTGCCGGCGGTCGTCATCGTCGTTCAGCGAGCCCGCGAGCAGACCCGCCGCCAGGCCGGCACCGGCGCCCAGCGCCAGGGTGCTGCCCCAGTCGGTCGAGCCGTCCGGGTTCTGGCAGCCGGTCAGGGACAGCATGCCGGCCAGAGCCAGGGGAGCCAGGATGCGACGCATGGTGGAACCTCCTCCGATCCTTCGCAACCTAGCGCACGGTCAAGGCGGCATGGCAGCGGAACCGGGGCGTTCCTGTGGCGCATCGTGGCAATCGGGGCGCCGACGCCGCGCCTTTCCTTCCACCTCCTCCTGCGCCGCCCCGCCCTTCAGCCCCGCGCGCCGGAGAAGGCGTTGAAGGTCTGCAGCGTGTAGGTGTCCTTCACCCCCTCCACCGACTGCACCTTCTCCACCACGAACAGGCCGATGTCGCGGTCGTTCTCCAGGTAGAACTTGCCCAGCAGGTCGTACTGGCCGGAGATGGAGTGCATCTCCGACAGCTCCTCGATGGTGTCCGCCATCTCGCGGGCCACCTGGTAGGCCTTGCCCATCTCACATTTCAGCATGACGAAAATGGCGCGCATCGCTTCCCAACCCTTGCCTGAGTGCCCGGCTCCGCCGCGCGGCGGCGGGGCCGGGGCCAGCATCGCCCGATCCTGGCCCCGCGCACAGGACCTAGAGCAGATGCCCGCCGCGATGAAGGCCCGGCCGGAGCGGGGAGGGGGCGGACCGGCGGCGGGCGGTGGCATGGCAGGGGTCCGTTAACGGCCGCCCGCCCAGGCTGGCCGCCTTGCCCAACCCAGCCTGCGAGGCCCCTCCGCCCATGACCATCCCTGGTCTTTCCCCGGCCCTGACGGCCGCCCTGGCAGCCGCACCGCGCCGCCTGCTGCCCGCCCTGCTGCTCTGCCTCGCCACCTGGCCGGCCCTGGCCCAGGGGCGGCAGGACTTCACCCTCATCAACCGCACCGGCTACGAGATCCGCGAGGTCTATGTCGGCCCCACGCGCAGCGACAGCTGGGGCCGCGACGTGCTGGGCGACGGCGTGCTGCCCGCCAATGCGCGCCGCGAGATCCGCTTCTCCGCCCGCACGCGGGACTGCATGTTCGACATCAAGGTGGTCTACAGCGACGACGACAGCACCGCCGAGTGGCGCAACCTCGACCTCTGCTCCATCTCGCGCATCTCTCTCTACTGGGACGCCAAGCGCCAGGTCAGCCGCGCCGAGTGGGAGTGAGCGCCCTCCGGAAATCCCCTGGAAATCACGCCAGGGCCGGGTAGCCCTGCCGCGCGCCCTCGGCTAGCTTGCCGCCCTGGTTGTCATATGACTGGCCGAGGGAACGAGACCATGGACGGGATGAGCACAGTTGGCCGCACGGGCGGCCAGCTTCTGGCCGACGCGCTGGTGGCGCAGGGCGTCACGCACGCCTTCTGCGTGCCGGGCGAATCCTATCTCGACCTGCTCGACGGCCTCTACGCCAACAGCGACAAGATCAGCCTCACCACCTGCCGCTTCGAGGCGGGCGCGGTGAACATGGCCGAGGCCCATGGCAAGCTCACCGGCCGCCCGGGCGTGGCCCTCGTCACCCGCGGCCCCGGCGCCGCCCATGCCGCCATCGGCGTGCATGTGGCGATGCAGGACAGCACGCCGCTGGTGCTCATCGTCGGCCAGATCCCCTTCGCCGAGACGGACCGCGAGAGCTTCCAGGAGGTGGATTACCGCCGCATGTTCGGCTCCGTCGCCAAGTGGGTGACCCAGATCGACGACGCCGCGCGCATCCCCGAGCTGATGGCGCATGCCTTCGATGTCGCGACCAGCGGCCGCCCCGGCCCGGTGGTGGTGGCCATCTCGGAGGAGATGCAGAAGGCCCAGGTGCAGGTGCCCGATATCGGTCCCGCCGAGGTGGCGGCGGCCCACCCCTCGCCGGCGGCACTGGAAAAAATGCTGGCCATGCTGGACGCGGCCGAGCGCCCGCTGGTGGTGCTGGGCGGCTCCCGCTGGAGCGCCGAGACGCGCCGCATCGTGCGCGAGTTCTGCGTGGCGCGCGACCTGCCCGTGGCCGTCGGCTTCCGCCGCCAGAGCCTCTATGACTGCACCCTGCCCAACTATGCCGGCGACCTCGGCGTCGGCGCCGATGCCGGGCTGGTGGCCAAGGCGAAGCAGGCCGACCTGATCCTGGCGCTCGGCACCCGCATCGGCGAACCGGTGAGCCAGGGCTACACCCTGTTCGACATGGCGGGCCAGGGCGCGCAGAAGATCATCCACGTCTATCCGGACCAGGCCGAGATCGGCCGCGTCTACCGCCCGGCGCTCGGCATCACCGCCGAGATCAACGCCTTCGCGGAGGCGCTGGCGAAGCTGCCGGCACCCACCGGCCCGGCCCGCTGGTCGGCCTGGACGCAGGAGGTGCACGCCGCCCGCGTCAAGCAGGCCGAGGCGCCGGACTATGCCGGCCCGCTCAACCTCGCCCGCGAATTGCAGGCGCTGGAGAAGGTGCTGCCGGCCGACACCATCTTCACCTGCGACGCCGGCAACTTCGCCACCTGGCCCAACCGCTTCATGCACATGACGGAGAGCCAGGAGTTCCTCGGCCCGACCAACGGCGCCATGGGCTATGCGGTGCCGGCGGCGATCGGCGCCAAGATCAGCTTCCCCGATCGCACCGTCATCGGGCTGGTGGGGGATGGCGGGTTCCTGATGACGGGGCAGGAGATCGCCACCGCCTTCCAGTCGGGCGTGGCGCCCATCGTGCTGGTGTTCAACAACGGCATGTACGGCACCATCCGCATGTACCAGGAGCGCGCCTATCCCGGCCGCGTCTCCGGCACCAAGCTGACCAACCCCGACTTCACCAAGTTCATCGAGAGCTTCGGCGGGCATGGCGAGCTGGTGGAGAAGGATGGCGAGCTGGTGCCCGCCTTCCAGCGCGCCGTGGCCAGCGGCAAGCCCGCCGTCATCGAGGTGCGGATCAACCCGGAGCAGGTGACGCACCGCGCCACCATCAGCGACCTGCGCGCGCAGGGGAGCACCAAGAAGCACTGACAGGCAGTCCGGGGGAGTGAACTCCCCCGGGCCCCCTCCTTTTTCTGTCAGGCTGCCGCAGTCGGGTTGAGAAGCGGGACGCTCTGACCGCAGCGTCCCGCCTCTCCGCCAGCCCGCGGCAGCCTTGCAGAATCAATCGCCGAGGGCGGCGCCCTCGCGGCGGGGGTCGGCGCCACCGAGCAGGCCCTGCGGCGTCACCACGATGGCCTGTAGGCCCGAGGGCTGCGGGCGGATATCGGCCTTGTGGCCGCGCGCCTGGAGCTCGCCGGCCAGGGCGGCGGCGGGGCTGTCGGCCTCCAGTTCCACCGCGCCGCCCAGGCTGTTGACACGCGGCAGCGAGACGGCCGCCTGCGGGTCCAGCTTCCAGTCCAGCAGCCCCAACAGCGTCTGCGCCACATAGCCGATGATGCGCGCCCCGCCCGGCGAGCCGAGGCTGGCCACCAGCTTCCCTTCCGCGTCGAACACCAGGGTCGGCGCCATGGAGGAACGGGGGCGCTTGCCACCCTCCACCCGGTTGGCCACGGGGCGGCCTTCCATCTCCGGGCGGAAGGAGAAATCGGTCAGCTCGTTGTTCAGCATGAAGCCGCGCACCATCAGCCGGGCGCCGAAAGCATCCTCCACCGTGGTGGTCATGGAGAGGGCGTTGCCCGCCGCATCCACCACCGAGACATGGCTGGTGCCGTGCTCCGGCTGCTCCGGCTGGGGCGCGAGGCCGGCCTGCCGCCAGCGCGGATTGCCGGGGCGCACGGCGGGGGCGGCGCGGTCCGCGTCGAGAAGCTGGGCGCGCAGGGTGAGGTAGCTGTCTTCCGTCAGCCCGCGCACGGGAACGGGCACGAAGTCGCTGTCGGCGAGGTAGAGGTTGCGGTCGGCATAGGCGAGGCGGCTGGCCTCCGCCAGCAGGTGCGCCGCCTGCGGCCCGCGCGGGTCCAACCGCGCCATGTCGAAATGCTCCAGCAGGCCGAGGATCTGCGCCACCGCCACCCCGCCCGAGGACGGCGGCGGGAAGCCGCAGACGCGCCACACCCGGTAGGGGGTGCAGAGCGGCTCCCGCCGCTGCGGGCGGTAGGCGGCGAGGTCGGCCTCCGTCATGCCGTTGCCGGCGCCGCCATGCCGCGCCACGGCGGCCACGATGTCGCGCGCCACCGGCCCTTCCGTCAGCGCCTTGCTGCCCTGGTCGGCCAGGGCGCGCAGCGTCCCGGCCAGGGCGGGGTTGCGCAGCACATGGCCGGCGTGCAGGGGGCGGCCGTCGGGCGCCAGGAAATAGGCCGCTGAGGCCGGGTCCTGCTTCAGCCGCTCCGCATTGGCGGCGATGGTGCCGGCCAGGCGCGGCGAGATGGGGAAGCCCTGCTCGGCCAGCCGGATGGCGGGGGCAAAGAGATCGGCCCAGGGGAGCCTGCCTTCCGCCTTGTGGGCAGCCTCGAGCATCGGCATCACGCCGGGCACGCCGACACTGCGGCCGGAGAGCACCGCCTCGTAGAAGGTGAGGGGCGTGCCATCAGCACGCAGGAAGAGAGCAGGGGTGGCGGCGGCGGGGGCGGCCTCGCGCCCGTCCCAGGCGGAGAGGGCGCGGCCGGCTGCGTTCCAGTGCAGCAGCAGCGCGCCGCCGCCGAGGCCGGAGGATTGCGGCTCCACCAGCGTCAGCACCGCCTGGATGGCGATGGCGGCGTCGACCGCCGCGCCGCCCTGTCGCAGCATCGCGCGCCCGGCTTCGGCGGCCAGCGGGTGGGCGGCGGCCACCATCTGCCGCTCGGCCCGCACCGGGGCGCGGCTGCCGGCGAGCGCACCCGGCATGGACTGCGTGTCCTGCGCCCGGGCCGGCGGGGTGGCGGGCAGGGCGAGCAGCCATGCGCCAAGGAACAGGGAGAGGCGCGTCATCGGTCGATTCCTCCGCGGGACCGTGCCAGGATAGGCGGGTTGCGGCCGGGCTTGCATCCGGCGGCGCTGGCGTCACCTATGGAGCATGACCCTCCAGGCGACGGAAAAGGCGTGATGGAACAGGACGAAACGGGCGCTGGCGGCCGCATCCGCCAGAAGCTGGTGGAGACGAAGCAGGCCTGGGCCAAGGCCGGCCGGCTGCTGACCGGCGAGACCGCCCGCCCCGAGGAGCAGCGCTTGCCCCCCGGCCAGCGCTTGGTGAAGGACTTCCCCGTTCTCGACCTCGGCATCCAGCCCGACGTGCCGGAGGGCGCCTTCCGGCTGACGCTGGACGGGCTGGTGGAGAACCCGGTGACGCTGGACTGGGCCTGGCTGAGCGAGCTGCCGCAGGAGGATCGCTTCAACGACATCCACTGCGTCACCCAGTGGTCGCGCTACGACAACACCTGGACCGGCGTGCCGGTGCAGGCGCTGCTGGACCTGGCGCGGCTGAAGCCGGGCGCGAAGTTCGTCAGCTTCGAGGCCTATGACGGCTACACCACCAACCTGGCGCTGGAGGATTTCGCCCGGCCCGAGAACCTGCTGGCGCATTCCTGGGAAGGCGAGCGCCTGACCCGCCAGCATGGCGGGCCGCTGCGGGTGGTGGTGCCGCATCTCTATCTCTGGAAGAGTACCAAGTGGGTGAAGCGCATCACCTTCCTGTCGGCGAACCAGCCGGGCTTCTGGGAGGTGCGCGGCTATCATGACCGGGGCGACCCGTGGCTGGAGGAACGCTATGGCTGACTGGCCGCGCCGCGCCATCCTGCGCGCGGCGCCCCTTCTGGCGGTGCCGCTGCGCCCCGCGCGCGCGGCCGACGAGGCCGCCCGGGGCCATGATTTCCGCTTCGAGGACATCGATGGCGGCGAGATCGACCTCGGCGATTTCCGTGGCAAGCCCCTGCTGGTGGTGAACACCGCCAGCTTCTGCGGCTTCGCCCGGCAGTTCGAGGGCCTCCAGGCGCTGCACGACAGCTACGGCCCGCGCGGCCTGCTGGTGCTGGGCGTGCCCTCCAACGACTTCAACCAGGAAGCGGCCGACCGCAAGACCATCAAGGATTTCTGCGAGGCCACCTTCGGCGTCGCCTTCCCCATGGCGGCGCCCTGCCACGTGAAGGGGCCGCAGGCGCATCCCTTCTTCGCCTGGGCCGCCGCGCGCAGCACGGCGCCGCGCTGGAACTTCTTCAAGTATCTCGTTGCGAGGGACAGCCGCCTGTTGCAGGCCTTCCCGAGCAATGTGGAGCCGGAGGCCCCCGCCTTCCGGCAGGCGATCGAGGCGGCGCTGGCGTGAGCGCGGCCTGGCGCCCGATGGCGCCCGGAGACCTGCCGGCGGTGAGCCGCATCGCCGCCGCCGTGCATCCCGGCTATCCGGAGGAGGATGCGGTGCTGGCCGAGCGGCTGGCCCTCTTCCCCGCGGGCTGCTGGATGCTGGAGGGGGCGGGCGGCCTGCTGGGCTACGCCATCAGCCATCCCTGGCACCGGGCCCGCCCGCCGGCCCTGAACACCCGGCTCGGCGCGCTGCCGGAGAACCCCGGCACCCATTACGTGCATGACGTGGCGCTGCTGCCGGAGGCGCGCGGCCAGGGTGCCGCCGGCCGCCTGATGCCGCTGCTGCTGGAGGCCGCGCGGGGCCTGCCGGAGCTTTCCCTGGTGGCGGTGGGCGGCTCCGTGCCCTTCTGGCGGCGCCAGGGCTTCCATCTGGTGGATGACCCCGCCCTGGCCGCGAAGCTGCGCAGCTACGATGCCGAGGCGCGCTTCATGGCCCGCCCGGCCGGTCCTCCGGGAGCGGCGGCCTGAGCGGCCCGGCAGGGCCGCGGCACTGCTTCACGCTGAAAATGACAGGCTTGTCATGACGGGTGCTGCCGCTCCCATGGCCGGCTGGCGGCGGAACAGGGGCGGCCGCGCCGGAATCGCCGTGCTCCACGGAAACATTTTGTTTCGGTCATTCAATTCCATATCATTTTTGCCTTCTCCTCCGCCCTGCCTAGACTGAGCAGGTGATTGCCGGAAATTCATCCGCGTGACGCGGGCCCGGTCTGTCTGGCGATCCTCCCGCTACTTCGGGCCTCCCCGGCCGGAGCGGCTGCCGCGATGGAGGGGCTGGAAGCCTGGATGCCGCACACGCAGAGCCCCGGGCAGGAGCCCACCCTGTCCGTCTTCGATGCCGTCGTGATCCTGGTGGGCATCGTCGTCGGCATCGGCATCTTCAGGACGCCCTCGCTGGTGGCCGCGCATGTGGAGAGCGAGGCCGCCTTCATCGCCGTATGGGTGGCGGGCGGTGCCGTCACCCTGGTCGGCGCGCTCTGCTACGCGGAGCTGGCGGCCGCGCACCCGCATGCCGGCGGGGAATACCATTTCCTCTCCCGCGCCTATGGCCGGCCAGTGGCCATGCTGTTCGGCTGGGCCCGCGGCACGGTCATCCAGACGGGCGCCATTGCCGGGGTGGCCTTCGTGCTGGGCGACTACGCGGCCCGCGCCCTGCCGGCCGGGCCGCACGGCCCCGCCCTCTACGCCGCCCTCGCGGTCATCGTGCTGACGGGGGTCAACGTCGCCGGCACGTTCCAGGGCAAGACGCTGCAGATCGCCGTCACGGTCCTCGAGATCGCCGCCATCCTGGCCATCATCGCCTTCGGCCTGTCCGGCACCGCCACGCCGCCCGTGCCGCTGGCGGAGACCCAACCCGCCCAGGCCGCCGATCTGGGCATGGCCATGATCTTCGTGCTGCTCACCTATGGAGGCTGGAACGAAGCGTCCTACCTGACCGGCGAGCTGAGGGACGCACGGCGGAGCATCCCGCGCGTGCTGCTGGCCGGCACGGCGTTCATCGTGGCGCTCTATGTTCTGGTCAACCTGGCGCTGCTGATGGTGCTGGGGCTGGAGGGGCTGCGCGCCTCGCCGGCGGTGGCCGCCGACATGATGCAGCGCGTCGCCGGCCCTGCCGGCGCCGGGCTCGTCACCGCCGCCATCGTCGTCGCGGCGGTGTCGACGCTGAACGCCACGATCTTCACCGGCGCCCGCACCTGCGCCGCCATGGCGGAGGACATCACCGTCCTCGCCCGGCTCGGGCGCTGGAGCGGGCGCGGCCGGACCCCGGCCAACGGCCTGCTGGCGCAGGGCGCCATTGCCCTGGCGCTGGTCGGGCTGGGGGCCGTCACGCAGGATGGCTTCCGCACCATGGTGGACTATACCGCGCCGGTCTTCTGGGCCTTCCTGCTGCTCGTCGGCATCGCGCTCTTCGTGCTGCGCCGGCGGGAGCCGCGCCGCGTGCTGCCCTACCGGGTGCCGCTCTACCCCCTCACGCCGCTGCTCTTCTGCCTGACCTGCCTCTACATGCTGCATGCGAGCATCGCCTACACCGGCATGGGCGCGCTGGCCGGGCTGGCCGTCGTCGCTGCCGGCACGCCGCTGCTGCTGTTCCGCCGGCGGGAGGAGAGGGAACCCGCTGCCACCCTGCCGGCCGGGAAGGCCGCCCTGTCCCGCCCGACACGCTGACGATGGAGAGATCCGCCATGACACGCCTGCCCCTCCTCGCCACCGCCTGCCTTCTCTCCTTCTGGGGTGGGCAGCCCGCCGCCGCCCAGCCTGCCATCGGCACGCCGGCACCCGCCTACGCCCCCTCGGTCGGCCAGACCGGCAAGGACGTCGTCTGGGTGCCGACCCATCAGGAGCTGGTGGACCGGATGCTCGACATGGCCAAGGTCACGGCCGAGGACTACGTGGTCGATCTCGGCTCCGGCGACGGGCGGACGGTGATCACCGCCGCCCGGCGCGGCGCCCGGGCGCACGGCATCGAGTACAACCCGGATCTGGTGGCGCTGTCGCAGCGCAACGCGCAGGCGGCGGGGGTGGCCGGCCGCGCCACCTTCGCCCAGGGCGACATCTTCCAATCGGATTTCTCCGACGCCACGGTCGTCACCCTCTTCCTGCTGCAGACGCTGAACGAGCGGCTGCGGCCGACCCTGCTGGCGATGAAGCCCGGCACCCGGGTGGTCTCCAACACCTTCACCATGGGCGATTGGGAGGCAGACCAGTCCTTCGAACGGGATGGCCAGTGCACCAGCTTCTGCCGCGCCTATCTCTGGATCATCCCCGCCCGGGCCGGGGGGGCTTGGCGGCTGGGGGAGGAGGGCCGGCTCACCCTGGAGCAGACCTTCCAGATGCTGAGCGGCACCCTGACGCGCGAGGGCCGCGAGCTGCCCCTCAGCGAAGCCCGGATGACGGGCGACCGCATCACCTTCACCGCCGGCGGGCAACGCTATTCCGGCACGCTGGAGGGCGACCGGATCGCCGGCCAGATCGAGGGCGGCGGCGCGTGGAGCGCCACCCGCGCCGCGCGCTGAGCGGGGGGAAGGGCGGGAGCAGTGGGGCTCCCGCCCTTCCTGTCACTCGAAGCGGTTGTTGCGCGGGAAGCCGTTGGGCGGCTGGCGGCCGGCGCCGGCGCGGTTGCCGCGCCAGGTGGTGAGGTCGGTCTCCAGCCGCATCCGCTCGCCGATGCGCCAGGTGAGGCCGGCCGTCCCCTGGAACACCTTCACGTCCGAGAGCCGCCCGTCGCGGTAGCCCTGCAGCGCCACGCCGCGGCCGCGCGTCATCTCCGGCACCTGCTCCAGCGGGAAGACCAGCAGCTTGCGGTTGGTGCCGATGATGGCCACCGTGTCGCCCTCCACCGGCACGCAGGCGGCCGCCTCGTGGCCGGCCTCCAGCGTCAGCACCTGCTTGCCGGTGCGCTTCTCGGCCACCAAATCCTCGGAGCGGATGACGAAGCCGCGCCCGTCATCGGCGGCCACCAGGTACTTGCGGCCCTCCTTCCAGACGAACAGCTCCACCACCTCGTCCTCGTTGGTGAGGTCCACCATCAGCCGCACCGGCTGGCCGTCGCCACGGCCGCGCGGCAGGGCCTCGGCCTTGATGGTGAAGCTCTTGCCGTTGGTGGCGAAGAGGCAGAGGCGGTCGGTGGTCTCGGCATGCAGGGCGATGCGCAGCCGGTCGCCCTCCTTGAACTTGTGCTCCGTCTCCAGCGGCACATGGCCCTTCAGCGCGCGGATCCAGCCCTTCTCGGAGAGGATGACGGTGACCGGCTCGCGCTCGACGAAGGCGCGCTCGTCGATCACCACGGCGGCGGGGGCGGTGTCGATGGCGGTGCGGCGGCGGCCGAGCTCCGTCTCCTCGCCGAACTTCTCCCGCGTCGCGGCGATCTGCTCGGCGAGCTTCCTCCAGCGCAGCTTCTCGCTGCCGAGCAGCGCCTGGAGGGATTTCTGCTCCGCGCTGAGCTTCTTGTGCTCCTTGCGGATCTCCATCTCCTCCAGCTTGCGCAGGGAGCGCAGCCGCATGTTCAGGATCGCCTCGGCCTGCATGTCGGTCAGGCTGAAGGCGGCGATCAGCGCCGGCTTGGGCTGGTCCTCCTCGCGGATGATGCGGATCACCTCGTCGAGGTTGAGATAGGCGATGAGGTAGCCGTCCAGGATCTCCAGGCGGCGGGCGATGGCGTCCAGCCGGTGCTGGCTGCGGCGCACCAGCACCTCGTGCCGGTGGTCGAGCCAGGAACGCAGGACCTCCTTCAGCCCCATCACGCGCGGGGTGCGGCTGGCATCCAGCACGTTCATGTTCAGCGAGAGGCGGGATTCCAGCGGGGTCGCGCGGAACAGCGTCTCCATCAGCACCGCCGGCTCCACCGTGCGGTTCTTCGGCTCCAGCACGATGCGCACCACGTCGGTGCTCTCGTCCCGCACATCGGCCAGCAGGGGGAGCTTCTTCTCCTCCATCAGCTGCGCGATCTGCTCGATCAGGCGGGACTTCGCCACCTGGTAGGGGATCTCGGTGACCACCACCTGCCAGGTGCCGTTCTTCAGCGCCTCGCGCTCCCACCGGGCGCGGACGCGGAAGCCGCCGCGGCCGGTGGCATAGGCCTCGCGTATCGCCTCCGGCGATTCCACCAGCACGCCGCCCGTGGGGAAGTCCGGCCCCCGCATGTGGCGCAGCAGCTCGTCGATCTCGGCCTTCGGGTTCTCGATCAGCGCCAGCGCGGCGGCGCAGAGCTCGCCCGCATTGTGCGGCGGGATGGAAGTGGCCATGCCCACCGCGATGCCGTTGGCGCCATTGGCCAGCAGGTTGGGGAAGGCGGCGGGCAGGACGATCGGCTCCTGCTCCTCGCCATCGTAGGTGGCGCGGAAATCGACCGCGTTCTCCTCGATGCCTTCCAGCATCGCGCTCGCGATGGCGGTGAGCCGCGCCTCGGTGTAGCGCATGGCCGCGGCGTTATCGCCGTCGATATTGCCGAAATTGCCCTGGCCCTCGACCAGCGGGTAGCGGGCGGCGAATTCCTGCGCCAGCCGCACCATGGCCTCGTAGATCGAGGCATCGCCATGCGGATGGTACTTGCCCATCACGTCGCCGACGATGCGGGCGCATTTCTTGAAGCCCGCCGCCGGGTCCAGCCGCAGCTGGTGCATGGCCCAGAGCAGCCGCCGGTGCACCGGCTTCAGCCCGTCCCGCACATCCGGCAGCGAGCGCGCCGTGATGGTGGACATGGCATAGGCCAGGTACCGCTCCGAGAGGGCGGCGGAAAGGTTGGTCGGCCTTACGGCGCCGCCTTCGGGCAGTGTGGTCAGGTCGTCGGGCATGGCGGTACTCCAGCACTCTCGGCACGCGCATGTGTCGGGGAGGGGCTAGCGCAGCGGGGCGCGTCGCACCAGGGGCTTCCCGCCGGAATAGAACAAAAAATGAACGAACAGCCAAGCCTCACAACGCCGTGTGACCGGGCCCGCAGGGGCTGACGCCGGCGAAGCGCGGCGGCCATAGTGGCAGCCGACCAACCCAAGAAAAACAAGAACGAATTCGGGAGAAATTCAGGAATGAGCGCCAGCGCGGACGCCATTGTACAACGCGGCATCGAGGCCGAGGACGATCCTTATCGCCTCACCAAGGACGGGGTCATGGAGCCCCCGGTCGGTTGGAGGCACTCGCTGAAGCATCTGGGGCCGGGGCTGATCCTCAGCGCCTCCATCGTCGGCTCGGGCGAGCTGATCGTCACCACCACCCTTGGCGCCACGGTGGGCTTCGCGCTGCTGTGGATGGTCATCTTCAGCACCTTCGTGAAGGTGGCGGTGCAGATCGAGCTGGCCCGCTGGTGCATCTCCACCGGCCAGCCGGCGCTCACCGGCTACAACAAGGTGGGGCCGCATGTCGGGCGGCTGAGTTGGATCAACCTGCTCTGGGCGCTCATGGCGCTCTCCAAGGTGCTGCAGATGGGCGGCGTGGTGGGTGGCGTGGCCCTGGCCATGAGCATCCTGCTGCCGCTTTCCGGGCCGCCCATGGGCGCCACCTCGATCACCATCTGGACCGTCATCGTCGCGGTGGGCAGCATCGCGCTGCTCTACAGCAACAAGTACAGCCGCATCGAGCGCGGCGCCGGCATCCTGGTGGTGATCTTCTCCTTCATCACCATCGGCATCGCCCTGGGCCTGCCCTTCACCCCCTACGCCTATTCGATGGACGACATCGCCAGCGGCCTGTCCTTCGCCATCCCGGCGGGGGCGGTGGGCGCCGCCATCGCCATGTTTGGCATCACCGGCGTCGGCGCCGACGAGCTGACCTTCTACACCTACTGGTGCATCGAGAAGGGCTATGCCCGCCATGTCGGGCCGAACGACGGCAGCGAGGCCTGGCAGCGCCGCGCCAAGGGCTGGATCAGCGTCATGTACAAGGACGCCTTCCTCTCCTGGGTCATCTACACCTTCGGCACCATCGCCTTCTTCATCATGGGCGCCGCGGTGCTGAACCCGCAGGGCGTGGTGCCGCAGGGCAACGAGATGATCACCGCCCTCTCGCGCATGTACACCGACACGCTGGGCCAGTGGGCCGGCACGGTGTTCCTGCTGGGCGCGGTGGTGGTGCTGGGCTCCACCCTGTGGGCGGCGGTGCCGAGCTGGTCGCGCATGTACGTCAACCTGCTGGCCGAGATGGGCGTGCTGGAATGGCGCGACACGGCGGCCCGGCTGCGCTGGATCCGCATCTTCACCATCGCCCTGCCGCTGATCTGGGGCGCCGCCTACCTGTTCATGCGCTCGCCGGTGCTGATGGTGCAGATCGGCGGCATCGCCACCGGCATCTTCCTGCTCGCCGTGGTGGTGGCGGTGTGGCACCTCCGCCGCACCGAGACCGATCCGCGCCTCTACGGCAGCGGCGCGTTCAACGCGCTGCTGGTGGTCAGCAGCATCGCGATCGTGCTGCTCGGCATCTACACGGGGCTGAGCGCGCTCAAGCTGGTTTGAGGCAGGGCCAGGGGGCGCAGCCCCCTGGATCCTTCCCTTGTCAGGGCGCGATGCGCCTCTCCTCCAGCAGGCGGGTCAGCATCTCGATCTGCCGCTCCTGCTTTTCCAGCAGCGCCGTCATCTGCTCGGCGCGCAGCCGGTCCAGCTTCTCGTGCAGGGCCATGATCTCGATCTCGGCCTTCAGGTTCACCTCGTAGTCATGCGCCGCCACCAGCCGGTCCTTCGCCGATTGCCGGTTCTGGCTCATCATGATGATCGGCGCCTGCAAGGCCGCGATCATCGAGAGCAGCAGGTTCAGGAAGACGAAGGGGTAGGGGTCGAAGGGCTGGCGCAGCAGCCAGAGATTGGCGCCCGTCCAGAGCACCAGCAGCAGCAGGCTCAGCAGGATGAAGCTCCAGGAGCCGCCGAAGCTGGCCACCTTGTCCGCCACCCGGTCGCCGAAGCTCAGCTTCTCGGAGAAGGCCTCGTTGGTGTCGTGGCTGAGCGGGCGGCGCTCCAGCGCGCGGCTCAGCGCGCGGTGCTCGGCCTCGCCCAACGCCTCGCCGGCGCCGAACCAGCGCGCGGCGGCCTCGCGGAATTCCGGCTTCGGGGATTCGGACATGGCGGCGGCTCCGGGGCGCGGGGAAGCTTTCAGGGGCGGGCGTGGAACCACTGGCCCAGCGCCAGCCAGGGCCGCGCATCCCAGAAGCGGCTGGCCTGGCCGGAGGTGGAGGGCATCACCCAGACGGGCGGGAAATCCGCCGGCCCCTCCACGCGGCCATAGGGGATGGCGCCGGTGCGGCGGCCGAGGAAGGCGGCGGCCGGCGCCTTGGCGGTGAAGGCCACCGCCTGCGGCCGCACCGCGCGGATGCGGGCGGCGAAGCCCGCCGGGTCGTAGGCACCGGGGGGGAGCTGGTCGTCATTGCCGGCGGCGTGCTTGGCCATGTCGGTCAGGCCGATGCCGTGCCGCAGGAGCTCCGGATACTCGGCCGGGGCCAGCCGGCGTGGCGTCAGCCCCGCCTGGTGCAGGATGCCCCAGAAGCGGTTGCCCGGATGCGCGTAGTAGGCGCCGCGCGCCGCCGAGACGAGGCCGGGCGCCGAGCCGCAGAACACCAGCCGCAGCCCGGGCGCCAGCAGGTCGGGCAGCACCGGGTCTGACATAGTGGGGTCAGGCATCGGCGGGGGCCTCGGGCGGCGGTGGCAGCAGGGCCTGGATGCGCGTCTCCAGCCATTCCCGCGCCGCCGGCACGGGGCGGTGGCGGCTGCCGAAGGCGTCGCGCGTCAGGAAGTGCCCGGTCAGCCGCAGCCCGGCGAGCCATTCGGCCGGGTCCGCCTCGGCCTGCCCGCCCTGCAGGAACAGCGGCAGCGGCAGCAGCCGCCCGGCATAGGGCGCGGCGGCCTCGGCGCTCACCGCCCGGCCGCTGCGGGGGGAGACATGGGTGAGGTGCCCGGCCGTGCCGGTGACGGCGCAGGCGGAAAGGTCCAGCCCATAGCCCAGCGCCTCCAGCAGCAGCGCCTCCCAGCGTATGTAGTCGGCCAGCAGGGCCGGGGCGCCGCGCCCGAGATTGGCCATCAGCGCCAGCAGGCCGGAGAAGACGCGCGGCTGTGCCTCGCGCTCCGGCAGCGCGTCGGCGGCCAGGGCACAGGCGGAGTTGAGCAGGGCGAGGGCGAGGGGGTCGTCCAGCGCCAGGGCGGCCGTGGGGTGCACCATCTCGCCGCTGAAGGCGCCGAGCTGCTCGGAGAGCCGCGCCACCCAGCGCACCTCGACCAGGTTGCCCGGCTGCCACAGCCCCGCCTGGGCGCGGGAGGCGCCGCCCTTGGCCAGCCCCAGGTGCCGCCCCTGCGCCTCGGTCAGCACGCCGACGACGGCGCCGCCCTCGCCATGCGGGCGGGCCTCCAGCACGATGGCGGGGGCCTGCCACTCCATGGGCTCAGGCCGCGATCGCCGGAAGCGTGGATCGCCGGCTCAACACCCCGGCCCTTAGCCCGCGTCGTCCAGGCCGATGGCGCGCAGCCGGGCGCGCTCCTCGTCCCAGCCCTGGCGTTCCTTGACGTTGAGGAACAGGTGGACGCGGCGCTCCAGCAGCTTCTCCAGCTCGGCGCGCGCCCGGCGGCCGATCTCCTTCACCTTGGAGCCGCCATCGCCGATCAGGATCGCCTTCTGCGTGGCGCGGCCGACATAGATGGTGCAGTCGATCCGCACCGAGCCGTCGCGCCGCTCCTGCCACTGCTCGGTCTCCACCGTGGCGTGGTGCGGCACCTCCTCATGCGTCTGCCGCAGGATCTGCTCGCGCACGATCTCGGCGGCCAGCATCCGCTCCGGCAGGTCGGAGAGCTCGTCCTCCGGAAACAGCCAGGGGCCATAGGGCAGGCGGGCGGCCAGCGCCGTCATCAGCCGGTCCAGCCCGTCGCCCTTCTCGGCGCTGATCATGAAGGTCTCCTCGAAGGAGAGCTGCTCGTTCAGCGTGGCGGTCAGCGGCAGCAGCCGCTTGGTGTCGATCAGGTCGGACTTGTTCAGCACCAGCCAGATCGGCACCTTGCTGCGCTTGAGGACGGAGATGATGGATTCCACCGCCTCCGTCATGCCGGCGCGGGCATCGACGATCAGCAGCGCCACATCGGCGTCCTGCGCGCCCTCCCAGGCGGCGGCGACCATGGCGCGGTCGAGCCGCCGGCGGGGTGCGAAGATGCCCGGCGTGTCGGTCAGCACGATCTGCGTGCGGTCCTGCATCACCACGGCGCGGATGCGGAAGCGGGTGGTCTGCGGCTTCGGCGAGACGATACTCACCTTGCTGCCGGCCAGCCGGTTCACCAGGGTGGACTTGCCGGCATTCGGCGCGCCCACCACGGCGACAAGGCCG
>NZ_JCACVY010000092.1:0-17074 GCF_058833935.1 Roseomonas sp. TS2
CGCGCCGCCTTCGCCGCCGCGCCGGGGGGCCGCGCCACGGCGGCCCCGGCCGGGGAGGCGGCGCTGCGCGGCGCCCCGCCGCTGCTGCTGCTGCACGGGCTGGCGGACGACACGGTGAGCCCCGACCGCTCGCGCGAGCTGGCGGCGCGGCCGGGCGCGCGGGCGCGGCTGGTGCTCTATCCGGGGCTTGGCCATGTCGGCATCGTCGGCGCGCTGGCGCGGCCGGTGCGCGGCCTGGGGCTGGCCGGCGCGCCGGTGCTCGAGGACGTGGCGGGCTTCCTGGCGCCGCTCGGCGCCCGCCCGGCGGGCTGATCGGGGCTGGACGAGAGCCCCCCCGCGCCACGATATAGGCCGCACTTCTAGGAACCGGGAAACGAGACATGCATCTGAACCGTCGGAACCTGATGGGCCTGGGCGCCGCCCTGGCCGCGCCCGCCCTGGTCCCCGGCCTGGCGCGTGCCCAGGGCAACTGGCCGAACCAGCCCATCCGCCTCGTGGTGCCGTTCTCCGCCGGCGGTCCGACCGACATCCCCGCCCGCCTCATTGCCGATGAGCTGTCCAAGCTGCTGCCGCAGCGCGTCATCGTCGAGAACCGCACCGGCGCCGGCACGGTGGTGGGCGCCGACGCGGTGGCCAAGGCGGCGAAGGATGGCCACACCTTCCTCTACACCACCATCGCCCAGGCGGCGATCCGCGCCATCTACCCGACGCTGCCCTTCGACCCGGTGAAGGATTTCACCCCCGTCGCGCTGGCCGGCACCATCCCGATGCTGATGATGGTGAACAAGGACGTGCCGGTGAACTCGCTGCAGGAGCTGATCGCGCTCCTCAAGAAGGACCCGGGCAAGTACGACTATGCCAGCACCGGCAATGGCGCGGCGCTGCACCTGGCCAGCGAGCTGTTCCTGAAGCAGGCGGGCGGGCTGAAGGTGAACCATGTGCCCTACCGCGGCTCGGCGGCGGCGATGCCGGACCTGCTGAACGGCACCGTGACGATGATGCTCGACGTCGCCAACAGCGCGCTGCCCTTCGTGCAGCGCGGCGAGGTGAAGGGGCTGGCCATCTCCTCGGCGCAGCGCATCCCGCAGCTGCCCGACATGCCGACCTTCCAGGAAGCGGGCGTGCCCGGCTACGAGGCCTATACCTGGCACATGGTGCTGGCGCCCGCCGGCACGCCGGAGCCGGTCGTCACCCGCATGAACGCCCTCATCAACCAGGTGATGGCAATGGACACGGTGAAGGCGCGCCTGGCCGACCTGACCATGCAGACCCGCAGCGACACGACGCCGGAGACGACCCGGAAGTGGCTGACTGACGAGATCGCCAAGTGGGAGCCGATCATCAAGGAAGCCGGCATCAAGGCCGACTGACGAGAGGCTGCGCCGGGGCGGCAGGCCTCCCCGGCGCCTGTCTCATCCCATCTCGCCGCGCGGCAGCGCCGCCGCGGCGCTGTCGGGGAACACGGCCTGCGCCTGCCCGGCCTGCCATTGCGCCAGCACCGGCTGGGCGCGCAGGTTCTGCCCTGTCTCGTCGAAGGCCGCGCCCCAGCCGAAGGGCGCATCGCGCTCCTCGATCGTGGTGGCGAGCACGGCGGCGCGGATCCTCTCCTTGTCGGCCGAGCCGGCGCGGTGCAGCGCGTCGAGGAAGATGCGCGCCCCCGCATGGTTGGCGAGGCTGTGGCAGGAACGCGGGTCGTGCCCGTACTTGGCGCGATAGGCCTCGGCGAGCTGCCGCGCATCGACCCCCATGCGCCCGGTGGTGGCGTAGGGCGGGAAATCCACCACCATCACCCCCTCGAAGCCCGAGCCCAGGCTGCGCGCCGTGTCCACCATGCTGTAGGCGCCGCCGCCGCCGATCACCATGCGCGGCCGCCAGCCGGCCTCCTTCATGGCGCGGAACAGCAGCATGACATCGGCCTCGTGCCCGGTGTGCAGCAGGAGCTGCGCATCGGCGGCGCGCAGCCGCTGCACCAACCCCGGCAGGTCCTGCCCCCCCGGCCCATAGGCGAAGCGCCCGAGCAGCGTGGCCTCGGCCGGCAGCCCGGCCTCCTGCGCGGCGGCGACGCTCTGCCCGTGCAGCGCGTCCTCGTGCAGGATGGCCAGGCGCAGGCCGGAGAGCGGCATCCGCCACAGCAGCGGCAGCAGCCAGCGCGTGGCGCGCAGCGACAGGGCGGCGAAGTCCTGCCCGCGCGGGCAGCTGCGGAACAGGTAGCGGAAGCCGCGCGCGGTGATCGAATCGGCCACCGCGCCCAGCTCGAAATAGGGAATGCCGGCCAGCTCCGCCACCTGCGAGGCGGCGAAGGAGAGCGGCGAGACGCCGCTGCCGAACACCGCCGCCACGCGCTCCGTGCCGGTCAGGCGGCGCGCGGCCTCGGCGGCCTGGGGCGCGTCGCTGGCCTCCGCCTTCACCAGCCGCAGCGGCCGGCCGAACACGCCGCCCGCCTCGTTGCGCGCCTCCACCGCCAGCTCCAGCCCGCGGAAGCTCTCATCGCCCAGCAGCGCCAGCGGGCCGGAGGCGGGGTAGAGCGCGCCGATGCGCAACTCCGGGCCGGCGGGGAGGGGGCCACGCGTCTGCGCCGCGGCACGGCCGATCACGGCAGGAGCGGCCAGCAACGCCAGCAGGGCACGGCGCGGGGCCGGCGCGGCCGGGGCGGGGCCGCCATGATGCATCATGTGACATGCTCGTGCTTGGCTTGACGGAACGCGGCGGTGCGTCGACCCTCCGGAGCCTGCCATACCGAAACGCGTAAGGAAACGACACCATGGCGACTCTGCCCGCGGAGATGACCTATATCGACCATGGCGAGGGCGGCGGTCCCGAGGTGCTGGTGCCGGCGCGCGGCCCCGTGCCGCAGCCGAAGCCGGACGAGGTGCTGGTGCGCGTGATGGCGGTGGGCGTGAACCGGCCCGACGTGCAGCAGCGCAAGGGGCTGTATCCGCCGCCGCCCGGTGCCAGCCCCATCGCCGGGCTGGAACTGGCCGGTGAGGTGGTGGCCGTGGGCGCCGAGGTGCGCCGCTACAAGGTGGGCGACCGGGTCTGCGCGCTGGCCAATGGCGGCGCCTATGCCGAGTACTGCACCGCGCCCGAGGCGCAGACGCTGCCCTGGCCGGCGGGCTTCGACGCGCTGCGCGCCGCCGCCCTGCCGGAGACCTACTTCACCGTCTGGGCCAACCTGTTCGGCCATGGCCGGCTGGCCGCGGGCGAGACGGTGCTGATCCATGGCGGCACCTCGGGCATCGGCGTCACCGCCATCCAGCTTGCCAAGGCGTTCGGCGCCCGGGTGCTGGCCACCGCCGGCAGCACGGAGAAGTGCGCGGCGATGCTGAAGCTCGGCGCGGACGCCGCCATCAACTACAAGGAGCAGGATTTCACCGCCGAGGTGAAGCGGCTGACCGACGGGCGCGGCGTCGACGTGCTGCTCGACATGGTCGGCGCCGACTACTTCCAGCGCAACCTGCGCTGCATGGCCAAGGACGGGCGGCTGGTGATCATCGCCTTCCTCAGCGGGCACGAGGCGGAGAAGGTCGATCTGCGCCCGATCATGGTGAAGCGCCTGACGGTAACGGGCAGCACCATGCGCCCGCGCACCACCGCCGAGAAGGGCGAGATCGCCCGCGCGCTGGAGGAGAAGGTGTGGCCGCTGCTGGCCCGCGGCGAATGCGCGCCGGTGATCCATGCCACCTTCCCGCTGGCCAAGGCCGGCGAGGCCCACGCGCTGATGGAGAGCAGCGCGCATATCGGCAAGATCATGCTGACCGTCGCAGAGTAGCCCGCGCGTATGCTCCGCCTCGCCGATCTGCGCCTACTCCTCATCGCGGTCACGCTGTTCGGCGGGGCCTGGCCCGTCACCAAGGCGGCGCTGGCGGACGCGACGCCGCTCTGGTTCGCGGTGTCGCGCACCCTGCTGGGGGCGCTGGTGGCGTTCCTGCTGCTGGCCGCCACGCGGCGTCTGCGCTGGCCGGCGCGGCAGGACTGGCCGGCGGTGCTGGCGGTGGGCTTCCTGCAGCTCGGCGGCTTCTTTGCCCTGTCGCACATGGCGGTGGCGCTGGTGCCGGCGGGGCGCACCGCGGTGCTGGCCAACGTCACCATCTACTGGCTGGTGCCGATGTCGGTGCTGCTGCTGGGCGAGGCTGTCTCGGCGCAGCGCTGGGTGGCGGCGGGGCTGGGGCTCGCCGGGGTGGCGGCGCTGGCCGGCCCCTGGGCGGTGGACTGGAGCGACCCCGACATGCTGCTGGGCCACGGCATGCTGGTGCTGGCGGCGCTGCTCTGGTCCTGTGCCATCATCGCCACGCGCCGCTTCCCGCCGCGCCAGACCATGCTGGAGAACCTGCCCTGGTGCTTCCTGCTGGGCGGCATGGTGCTGCTGCCGATGGCGCTGCTGCGCGAGCCGCAGGGCGGCATCGGCCCCGGCGCCTACTGGCACGCGGCGCTGATCGGCGGGATCGTGGCGCCGCTCGGCACCTGGGCGGTGATCGAGGCGGGCCGCCGCCTGCCGGGGGCGGTGGCGGCGGTGGGCTTCCTGCTGGCGCCGGCCATCGGCGTCGTCATCTCCACCCTCTGGCTGGGCGAGCCGGTGGGGTGGGACGTCATCATCGGCGGCGGGCTGATCGCCGCCAGCGTCATCGTCGCCACGCGCGGCTGAGGGGGAGAGGCCATGCGGCTGCGCGCGGTCGAGCTGGGCGAGGGGGCGCCGCTGGTGCTGCTGCACGGGCTGTTCGGCCAGGCGCAGAACTTCGCCAGCGTGCAGAAGATGCTGGCGGCGGACCGCCGCGTCGTCGCCCTCGACCTGCGCAACCACGGCCAGTCACCGCACGATGCGGCGATGGACTACCCGGCGCTGGCGGAGGATGTGGCCGAGACCCTGGCGGCGCTCGGCACCGGCCCGGTGGACCTGCTCGGCCATTCCATGGGCGGCAAGGTGGCGATGACCCTCGCCCTGACCCGGCCGGAGGCGGTGGCGCGGCTGGTGGTGGCGGACATCGCGCCGGTGGCCTACCCGCCCGCCTTCCGCCCCTATGCCGAGGCCATGCAGGCCCTGCCGCTCCACCCCGGCCTGAGCCGGCGCGAGGCCGATGCGGCGCTCGCGGAGGCGGTGCCCTCCGCCGGGGTCCGCGGCTTCCTGCTACAGAACCTCGACCTCGGCGCGAAGCCGCCGGAATGGCGCATCGGGCTCGATGCCATCGCTGCCGCACTGCCCGCCATCGAGGCGGCGCCGCCGCTGCCGGAAGGTGCCCGCTTCGGGGGGCCGACGCTGGTGCTGGGCGGCGAGAACTCCGACTACATCCGCCCCGAGCACCGGCCGCTGTTCCGCGCGCTGTTCCCCGCCGCGCGCTTCGGCACGGTGAAGGGGGCGGGGCACTGGCTGCACGCCGAGAAGCCGGAAGGCTTCGTCGCCGCGCTGGGCGCCTTCCTGGGCTGAAGGCAGGGCCGGGGGCTGAAGGGCGGCGCCGGTTGACCCCGGCGGCCCGCTGGTGTTCCGTGGACGGAGACCAACAAGAACCGTTCCAGGAAACGCGCAGGCCGCCCCCGCCAGCAGAGCGCCGATGACGCCAGGGCCGGCCCGCAGGATGAGGAAACGCCCTTGGCCCGCATTCCCTATGCCGACCCGAACGCGCCCGGGACGCGCCCGCTGGTGGAGCGCATCGTGCGCGAGCGGGGCAGCCTGCTGCACCTCTACGCCATGCTGCTGCACAGCGGCCCGGTGGCCGAGGGGTGGCTGCGCTACCTCACCGCCATCCGCCATGAATGCACGCTGCCGGGCGCGCTGCGGGAGCTGGTGATCATGCGCATCGCCCATCTCAACGGCGCGCCCTACGAGGCGGAGCAGCACGCGCCCATCGCCCTGAAGGAAGGCATGACCCAGGCGCAGCTCGACGCGCTGGCCGACTGGCAGGGCAGCGAAGCCTTCGACGACACGCAGCGCGCCGTGCTGGCCTACTGCGATTCGATGACCCGCGAGGTCCATGTGCCGGACGCCGTCTTCGCCGCGGTGCGCCAGCGGCTCGACGCGCGCGACCTGGTGGAGCTGACGGCCACGATCGGCGCCTACAACATGGTCTCGCGCTTCCTGGAGGCGATGGGCGTCGATGCGCGCGACCCGCTGCCGGACGTCACCGCGTGAGGGCGCTGGAGGGGCGCGTCGCCTTCGTCACCGGCTGCGGCTCGCAGGGGCCGGGCTGGGGCAATGGCAAGGCCATCGCCGTCACCTTCGCCCGCGCCGGCGCCCGCGTCTATGGCGTGGACCGCGACCCGGCGGCGGCGGCGGAGACGCAGCGCCTCGTCGGGGCCGAGGGCGGCGAGATGCTGGTGGGCACCGGCGACGTGACGGACCGCGCCACGGTGGAGGCTCTGGTCGCCGATTGCGTCGCCCGCCTCGGCCGGGTGGACATCCTGGTGAACAATGTCGGCCTCTCCCTGCCGGGCGACCCGGCGACCATGGAGGAGGCGGTCTGGGACAGCCAGATCGACGTGAACCTCAAGAGCGCCTTCCTCTGCTGCAAGGCGGTGCTGCCGCTGATGGAGGCGCAGGGCAGGGGCGCGGTGGTCTCGATCGCCTCCACGGCGGCCATCCGCTACACGGGCAAGCCGCAGGCGGGCTACGCGGCGGCCAAGGCGGGGCTGGTGCAGTTCAGCCGCGTGGTGGCGGTGGACTATGCGCGGCGCGGCGTGCGGCTCAACTGCGTGCTGCCGGGGCTGATGAACACGCCGCTCGTCGAGAAGCTCGCCGGCCAGTTCGCCAGCGGCGAGACAGGGATGGACCGCGACGCCTTCTACGCCCGCCGCCACGCCCAGGTGCCGATGGGCCATATGGGCGAGGCCTGGGACGTGGCGGAGGCCGCGCTGTTCCTGGCCTCGGACGCGGCGAAATACATCACGGGGACGGAAATCCTGGTCGATGGCGGCCTCTGCGCCGCCGTGCGCGCGTGAGCGGGGGGCTTTGAGCATGTTGCGGCTGGATGGAAAGGTGGCCTTCGTGACCGGCGCCGGCTCGGCAGGGCCGGGCTGGGGCAATGGCAAGGCCACGGCGGTGCTGATGGCGCGCCAGGGCGCCTGGGTCTTCGCGCTCGACAACCGTGCCGAGGCGGCGGAGGAGACGGTGGCCATCATCCGCGCCGAGGGCGGCGAGGCCACCGCGCATGTGGCCGACGTCACCGCCGCCGCACAGGTGGCCGAGGCGGTGGAGGCCTGCGTCACCGCCTATGGCGGCATCGACATCCTGGTGAACAATGTCGGCGGCTCCTTCCCCGGCGGTGCCGAGAGCCTTTCCGAAGAGGACTGGGAGCGGCAGATCGACTTCAACCTGCGCAGCGCCTTCCTCTGCTGCAAGCACGCGCTGCCGCATCTGCGCGCCCGGGGGAAGGGGGCCATCGTCAATCTCTCCTCCATCGCCGCGCTGCGGATGAGCGCGGACCGGCCGCACATCGCCTACAGCGCCTCGAAATACGGCATCGTGGCGCTGACCAAGTCGGTCGCCATGGAGCAGGCGCGTCAGGGGGTACGCTGCAACACGGTGGTGCCGGGGCTGATGCACACGCCGCTTGTCGAGCACCGGCTGGTGCGCCAGCTCGGCGCCAACGACGCGGCGCAGCTCATCGCGAAGCGCAACGCCCAGGTGCCGATGGGCCAGATGGGCGACGCCTGGGACATCGCCCATGCCGTGCTGTTCCTGGCCTCCGACGAGGCCAGGCACATCACCGGCACGGAGCTCATCGTCGATGGGGGGATCTCCGCGGCGATGCCTTAGCCACCACAACAACGCGACCGGCGGATAAGCCGGCGCACAGGGGAGGAGAATGGGATGACGGGCTTCAACGGAAACGGTGCCGGCCGGCGCGGTGTGCTGGCGGGTGCAGCGGGCTTGGCGGCGGTGGCCTGGAGCGGCGCGCGGCCGGCCATCGCCCAGGGGAAATTCCCCAGCCGGCCGATCAGCATCGTGGTGCCGATCCCGGCCGGGGGCGGCACCGATTACGCGGCGCGGCTGATCGCCGAGCCGATGGCGCAGATCCTCGGCCAGCCCGTGGTGGTGGAGAACCGCCCCGGCGGCAACGACGTGATCGGGCTGATGCATGTGGCCCGCTCGCAGCCGGACGGGCACACGCTGCTGATGGGCTATTGCGGCACCATGGCCGGGCGCGCCGCCATCGGCGGCACCGGCAGCGTCAGCACCACCGAGGATTTCGTGCCGATCGGGCAGGTCTCGGACACGCCGCAGCTCTTCGTGGTGCACCCTTCGGTGCCGGCGAAGACGCTGCCGGAGTTCATCGCCCACGCCAAGGCCAACCCGGGCAAGCTCAGCTACGCCTCGGCCGGCAACGGCTCCATGCACCACCTGGGCACCGAGCTGCTGAAGTCTCGTGCCGGGATCGACATGCTGCACGTACCCTATCGCGGCACGGGGGAGACGATCAGCGACCTGATCGCCGGCCGCATCCAGTTCTACATGAACTCGCCGCCGCCCCTGGTGGCACTGGTGCGAGACGGGCGGGTGCGGCCGCTCTGCGTCAGCTCCAACGATCGGCATCCGGGCCTGCCGGAGATCCCCTCGCTGACTGAGGCCAGCGGGCTGCGCGACCTGCCGCTGAATGTCTGGTTCGCACTCTACGCGCCGAAGGCGGTGCCGGCCGAGGTGCGGGCGCAACTCTCGAAGGCCATGGAAACGGCGCTGGCCGAGGAGGGGCTGCGCCGCCGTGCCTTTGAGGCCGGCTCGCTGGTGCGCTTCGAGGGGCCGGAGGCGGTCTCGGCGCGGCTTGCGCGCGAGATCGGCGGGTGGAAGGATATCGCCCAGGCGGCGAATATCCGGGCGGATTGAGGAAGACGTTCTTTTTTGGAAAAAAGAACCAAAAACCTTTTTGTCAGTTTGGTGCTGCGCCAGACTGACAAAGTCTTTTTGCTTCTTTTTCTTCAGAAAAAGAAGGTTCTTCAAATCGCCTGGGGCGCCTTGAACTTCCCTTCCTTGTGGAGATCCGCCGCGCGCCAGAGATACCAGGCGGCGGCGGAGCGGTAGGGTGCCCAGGCCAGCCCGATCTCGGCCAGGGCCTTCGGCTTCGGCTGGGCATCGAGGCCGGCGGCAAGCCGGTAGCCCTCGCGCACGCCGAAATCGTCCACCGGCAGGATGTCCGGCCGGCCGAGGGTGAAGATCAGCAGCATCTCCACCGTCCAGCGGCCGACGCCGCGCAGCGCCACCAGCCGCTCGACCAGCTCCTCGTCGGGCAGGCGGGCGGCGGCGCGGCGGGTCGGCACCAGCCCGCCCACGCTCTTCAGCGCGATGTCGCGGATGGCGGCGCACTTCGCGCCGGAGAAGCCGCAGCCGCGCAAGCCCTCCTCCGGCAGGGCCAGCACCCCCTCGGGGTGCGGGAAGTCCTGGCCGGGAAAGAGGGCGATCAGCCGGTTCAGCATCGCCTCGGCGGCGCGGCCATGCACCTGCTGGTGGGCGATGGCGCGCACCAGCGCCTCGTAGGGCTCGCGCTGGATGGGCTTCAGGGTCATGGCGCCCACCTGCCGCACCACCGGCCCCAGCACGGGGTCGGCGGCGAGGTGGGCGCGGGCGGCGCGGGGGCTGAGGCCCCGCGCGACGGGCCGCGCGGGCGCGCGCATCAGCGGAAGATCAGGTGCGGCAGCACCAGGGTCAGCGCCGGGACATAGGTGATCAGCATCAGGCAGGCGATGATGACGGCGATGAAGACGAAGAGATAGCGCATCATCGTCTCGATGCCGCAGCCGGCCACCTGCGCCGCGGCGAAGAGGTTCACGCCGAAGGGCGGCGTGATCATGCCGAGCGCCAGGTTCACCACCATGATGGTGCCGAAATGCACCCCGTCGATGCCGAAGCGCTGCGCCGCGTCGGCCAGGATCGGCGCGAGCACGATGATGCTGGCGCTGGTCTCGACGAACATGCCGACGACGAACAGGAAGATGTTGGCGCCGAACAGGAAGCTTCCGGCGCCGTCGAAGGTCTCCACCAGCCAGGCGGCGGCGGCGTCCGGCACGCCCTGGCGGTTCAGCAGGTAGGAGAACAGCGCGGCGCAGGCGATGATGAACATGATCACCGCCGAGGAGATCACCGACTTGCGGAAGATCGGGTAGAGATCCCGCCAGGACAGCTCGCGGTGGAGGAACATGCCGACGAGGATGGCGTAGAACACGGCGATGACGCTGGCCTCGGTCGGCGTCGTCACGCCGCCATAGATGCCGCCCAGCACCACCACCGGCATCAGCAGCGCGAAGCCCGCCTGGCGCAGCGCGGCCAGGAAGGGCAGGCGCCCGTCGCCATCCTGCTTGCCCCAGCCCTTGATGCGGCACCACACCAGCACGGTGGCGATCAGCGCGCCGGCGACCAGCGCCCCCGGCACGAAGCCGGCGATGAACAGCTCGGGGATCGAGACCTGGGTGGTCACGCCGTAGAGGATCATCGGGATGGAGGGGGGGATGATGACGCCGAGCTCGGCCGCCGTGGCCTGCAGCGCCGCCGCGAAGCCCACCGGGTAGCCGTGCTTGACCAGCGCCGGGATCATGATGGTGCCGATGGCGAAGGTGGTGGCCACCGAGGAGCCGCTGATGGCGGCGAAGATCATGCAGGTGATGACGCAGGTGGCCGGCAGCCCGCCCTGCACCCCGCCCACCATGGATTTGGCAAACTCGACGAGGCGGCGGCTGATGCCGCCCACATCCATCAAATTGCCCGCCAGGATGAAGAAGGGGATGGCGGCGAGCGGGAACTTGTCCAGCGCCACGAAGATCTGCTGCGCCGCGACGATCATCGGGAAGCGCGTCCAGCCCTCGATGCCGAGGATGGCGGCCAGCCCGATGGCGACGGCGACGGGGATGCCGGCGGCGAAGCCCACCAGCATCACGGTGATCATGGCGCCGGTCATACCGCGGCCTCCAGCTCGGCCGAGCGGCGGTCGAGGAAATTGCCGAGCGCGCCCAGCATGGCGAAGAGCGCGCCGAGCGGGATGGCGGCGTAGCCCCAGGACATCGAGACCTCGAGCCCCGCCATCTCCTGGAACTTCACGCGCTGCGCCATGCTCCAGCCGAACCAGAACAGCACGCCCATCAGCGAGAGGCTGGAGGCCAGCGAGGCCGCCTCCAGGCCGCGCCGCAGGCCGCCACGGCTGTAGCGGTGCGCCATGTCGATGGAGACGAGCGCCCCCGCGCGCAGCGCCACGGCCAGGCCGAGCATGGCCATCCAGATCAGCGCGGTGCGCACCAGCGCCTCGCTCCAGACCGAGGGCGTCTCGGTGGCGAAGCGGGCGATCACCTGCCAGAGCCCGGCGAAGCAGGCCACGGCCAGGGCGAGGCAGGCCGCCACGGCGGCGAGCTCCGTTGCCACCCGGTCGAGCCCGAGGATGGCGCGGCGCGCCGGCTCGGCGCGGGCGCCGATCCAGAGCGCCAGCAGCGTGCCGAGCAGGCTGGCCACGCCGATGACGAGCAGCGGCACGGTGTTCATGGGCGGTTGCGCCGCGCGGCGGCCCGGTGCGTGGCCGGGGGGGCTTACTGGGCCGGCTTCCAGTCGCGCAGGCGGGCCAGCAGCTTGCCGTCCAGCTCCTTCTCGTACTGCGCGAAGGCGGCCGCCAGCGCCGTCTGGAACTGCGCGGTATCGACGCTGGTGACGACGGTCATGCCGCGGCGGCGCAGTTCGTCCACGCCGCTCTGCTCGTCGGCCGTCACCTTGGCGCGGTTGGCGTCGCGCCCGGCCTTGGCGGCCTCCATGAACATCGTCTTCTCCGCCGCGCTCAGCCGGCCCCACAGGGCGGGGGAGCCGATCAGCAGCGCCGGCGAGTAGACGTGGCCGGTCAGCGTCAGGTACTTCTGCACCTGGTTGATGTTGTTGGCGACGATGACGGGGATGGGGTTCTCCTGGCCATCGACCGTGCCCTGCTGCAGCGCCGGGATCAGCTCGGAGAAGGCCATCGGCGTGGGCAGCGCGCCGAGGGTGGAGAAGGCGCGCATATGCACCTGGTTCTCCATGGTGCGCACCTTCAGGCCGCGGATGTCGGCAGGCGTGCTCACCTCGCGGCGGCTGTTGGTCAGGTGGCGGAAGCCGTTCTCCATCCACATCACGCCGACCAGCCCGCGCGCCTGGAACTTCGCCAGGATCTCCTGCCCGATGGCGGAATCCAGCGCGCCGCGCGCATGGGCGTAGTCGCGGAACAGGAAGGGCACGTCCACCGTCCGCACTTCCGGCACGAAATTGCCGACCGGGCCGGTGGAGGTTATGGTGAAGTCCAGCGTGCCGATCTGCACGCTCTCGATCATCTCGCGCTCATTGTCGTTGCGCTGGATGGTGACGCGGTACTTGCCGTTGGAGAGCTTCTCCAGCGTCTCCTTGAAGGCCGTCGCGCCCGCGCCGTAATGGCTGTTGGCGGTGGGCAGCGGGTGCTGGACGGTGATCTCGGTCTGGGCGCGGGCGGGGCCGGCGGCCAGGATGGCGGTGAAGCCGGCGGCCATCCCGAAGGCCAGCGCGTGGCGGCGCAGCATGCTCATGGCGTCATGTCCTCCCACGGCGCGGTTCGGCCCGCGCCGCCTGTGGCGTCACTTCTAGGGGAGGCACAGGCCGGTTTCAATGTGTTGCGACGCAACCGTTCTCACGGTGCGGGGACAGGCGGTGACCGGGCCCCCGGCATGCCGCATGTTGCGCGGTTCATCGCCCGGACCGCTTCATGACCCAGCCTGCCGCCGACGAGGCGCCCTATATCGAGCGCGGCACGCCGGCCTTCCGCCGTACCAATCTGGCCTTCATCTGCGCCGGCTTCGCCACCTTCGCGCTGCTCTACTGCGCCCAGCCGCTGCTACCGGCCTTCGCGGAAGCCTTCTCCATCAGCCCGGCGGCGAGCAGCCTGGCGCTCTCCCTGCCCACGGCGGTGATGGCGGTGTGCATGCTGCTGGCCAGCGCCGCCTCCGAGGCGCTGGGGCGCAAGCCGGTGATGCTGGTCTCGGTGCTGGCCTCGGCGCTGCTGACCATCGCCGCCGCCTTCGCGCCGGGCTGGGAGAGCTTCCTGCTGCTGCGCGCCCTGCTCGGCATCGCGCTCAGCGGCCTGCCGGCGGTGGCCATGGCCTACATCACCGAGGAGCTGCACCCCCGCTCCAGCGGCTATGCCATGGGCCTCTACATCAGCGGCACGGCGATGGGCGGCATGGCCGGGCGCGTCGTCTCCGGGCTGCTGCTGGAGGCGGGGGGCTGGCGCGGCTCGGTGGGCATTATCGGGCTGCTGGGGCTGGCCTCGGCCCTGGTGTTCTGGCGCAGCCTGCCGCCCTCGCGGCACTTCCACCCGCGGCCGCTGGCCTGGGGCGGGCTGGCGGCCAATTTCGCCGCGCATCTGCGCGACCCGGGGCTGCGCTGGCTGTTCGCGCTGGGCTTCCTGTTCATGGGCAGCTTCGTCACCGTCTACAACTATGTCGGCTTCCGGCTGCTGGCGCCGCCCTTCGGCCTGCCGCACGGCCTCGTGGCGCTGGTGTTCAGCGTCTATCTGGTGGGCATCGGCAGCTCGGCCTTCGTCGGCGGGCTGTCGGACCGGTTCGGGCGGCGGCGGGTGCTGTGGCTGACGGTGCTGGCCATGCTGGCCGGGCTGGCGCTCACCCTGGCGGCGAGCCTGCCGCTGCTGGTGCTGGGGCTGGCGCTGCTCACCTTCGGCTTCTTCGGCTCGCACGCGCTGGCCAGCGCCTGGGTGGGGCAGCGCGCCGGTGCGGCGAAGGCACAGGCTTCCTCCCTCTACCTCTTCGCCTACTACATGGGGGCCAGCATCATGGGCGCCTCGGGCGGCCTCGCCTGGGCGGCGGCGGGCTGGGCCGGGGTGGCTGCGCTGGTGGGGGTGGCGCTGCTGGCGGCGCTGCTGATCGCGCTGCGGCTGGCGCGGCTGGGCGGCGCGGGCTGAAGGCCGCGCCGCCCGGGCGGGGCTACTGGTAGCCGCCCGTCTTCTCGCGCTCCTTGGCGGCGTCTTCCTGGGTCTTCTCGTCCACCGGCTGCTGGCCGGGCTTGGGGTCCTGGCTCTTCTCGTCGGCGGGCTTGTTCGGCTCGGCCATATCCGGTCCTCCTGGGTTGACCTCAGGGAGAACGGCGCAGGGGGCCGCGGGTTCCGCGCCTCAGGCGCCGCGCGGCGCGAGCAGGATGACCGCCGCGCCGGCCAGGCAGAGCGCCGCGCCCGCCATGTCCCACCGGTCCGGCCGCGCCCCCTCCACCGCCCACATCCAGCCCAGCGAGGCGGCGATATACACGCCCCCATAGGCGGCGAAGGCGCGGCCGGCGGCGCTGCTCTCCACCAGGGTGAGCAGCGCGCCGAACAGCGCCAGGCTGGCCAGCCCCGGCAGCAGCCACCAGCCGGAGCGCCCCAGCCGCAGCACCATCCACAGCGCGTAGCACCCCCCGATCTCCGCCAGCGCGGCGCCGAGATAGACCAGGGCGGTGCGCGCCATGCCCGCCGCCTCAGCCGTGCCGGATGGCGATGGTCTTGAGCGAGGCGAAGCCGGCCAGCGCCGCGAAGCCCTTCTCGCGGCCATGCCCGCTGCGCTTCACGCCGCCGAAGGGCAGCTCCACGCCGCCGCCGGCGCCGTAGTTGTTGACGAAGACCTGCCCGGCCTTGATGCCGCGCGAGAGCCGCATGGCGCGGCCGATATCGGCCGTCCACACCCCCGCCACCAACCCGAACTGGGTGCCGTTGGCGATGGCCAGCGCCTCCGCCTCGTCGGTGAAGCGGATGGCGGTCAGTACGGGGCCGAACACCTCCTCCTGCGCCAGCCGGTGGGTGGGGGCCACGTCGGCCAGCAGGGTGGGCTGCACGTAGTAGCCGCCCTCCGGCGCGTTGGAGGCGATGCGGCCCTGGCCGGCGAGGTTCAGGCCATCATTGCGCGCGAAGTCGAGGAAGCCGTTGACGCGCTTCTGCTGGTCGGCGTTCACCACCGGGCCGAGGTCGAGGTCGCGCTCGGCGGGGCCGGCCTCCAGGCGGCCGAAGCGGCCGGCGAGGTCGGCCACGAAACGGTCGAAGATACCGGCCTGCACCAGCACGCGTGAGCCGGCCGAGCAGGTCTGGCCGGCATTCTGGATGATGCCGTTCATCACCGTCGCCGCCGCCGTGTCGAGGTCGGCGTCCTGGAAGACGAGCTGCGGGCTCTTGCCGCCCAGCTCCAGCGTGACGGGGATGGTGTTCCGCGCCGCCGCCGCCTGCACCAGCGTGCCCACCTCCGGGCTGCCGGTGAAGGAGACGTGGGAAATGCCGGGATGCGCCGTCAGCGCCGCGCCGGCTTCCTCGCCGAGGCCGGTGACGACGTTCCACACCCCTTCGGGGAAGCCTGCCTCCGCCGCCAACTCGGCCAGCATCAGCGAGGAGAGGGAGGCGTCCTCGGCCGGCTTCAGCACGCAGGCATTGCCCATGGCCAGCGCCGCGCCGACCGAGCGGCCGACGATCTGCATCGGGTAGTTCCACGGCACGATGTGGCCGGTGACGCCATGCGGCTCCCACACCGTCAGCACCGTCATGCCGTCGGCGTAGGGGATGGTGTCGCCATGCATCTTGTCGGCGCTGGAGCCGTAGAACTCGAAGTAGCGGGCGCAGGCGGTGGCGTCGGCGCGGGCCTGGCGGATCGGCTTGCCGACGTCGCGGCTCTCGGCCTGGGCCAGCGCCTCGGCGTCGCGCTCGATCAGCGTGGCGAGCCGCGTCAGCAGCCGGCCGCGCTCGGTGGCGGAGAGGCGGCCCCAGGGGCCGTCCAGCGCCGCCTGCGCCGCGCGCACCGCGGCGTCGATCTCGGCCTGCCCGCCGCGCGCGATCCGGGCGAAGGCGTGCCCGTCGGAGGGGTTGATGACGGGGATGTGCCGCTCCGCGGCGATGCTCCTGCCGCCGATCCAGTGGCCGTGGGTCTGCATGAGGCTTCCTCGATTCCGTGCCTGAGGGCGTGGTCTAGAGCAGATCGCGCGCAGGCGGAATTCGCCGGGGCCGCCGCCGCGTGGCAGGATGCGCCGAACACATCCAGGGAAGGAGACAGGGCATGTCCGAGGAACCGGTGCTGCTGGAGGTCGATGCGCGCGGCGTCGCCACCGTCACGCTGAACCGCCCGCAGCGCGGCAACGCCTACAATGGCGCGCTGCTGGCGGCGCTGACCGACGGGCTGGAGCAGCTCGGCCGGGATGCCGCGCTGCGGGCGCTGGTGATCCGCGGCGCGGGGCGCCACTTCCAGGCCGGCGCCGACATCGACTGGCTGAGCGAGGCCGCCGGCGCCACGCCGGAGCAGGCCTTCGCCGCCTCCATGGCCACCACCGAGGCGATGGCGCGGCTCAACGAGTTCCCGCGCCCCACCTTCGCCGTGGTGCAGGGGGCGTGCTTCGGCGGCGGCTGCGGCGTGGTCTGCTGCGTCGATGTGGCGCTGGCGACGCCGGCCGCCCTGTTCGGGCTGAGCGAGGTGCGCGTCGGCGTGGCGCCGACGCCGATCTCGACGCACATGGTGCACGCCATGGGGCTGCGCCAGGCGCGGCGCTACGCCATCACCGGCGAGCGGTTCGACGCGGCCGAGGCGCTGCGTATCGGGCTGGTGCACGAGGTGCACGAGGCGGAGGTGATCGAGGCGCGGCTGGAGGAGATCCTGGCCGAGACGATGCTCTCCGCCCCCGGCGCCATCGCCGTGACCAAGCGGTCGCTGCTGGAGGCGAACGGGCTGGCCCTCTCGCCGCGCGAGATGGCGCAGCTCGCCACCGAATCCTGGATGCAGCGCGCCTCGGCCGAGGGGCGCGAGGGCCTCGCCGCCTTCCGCGAGAAGCGCCGCCCCGGCTGGGCCTGAGGCAGGGCGGGGAGGGGCTCAGCCTCTCCCCGCGCCGGCTTCCAGCCACAGCATCCCCCAGCCAATCAGCAGCACCGCCACCAAGGCCGGCGACAGCAGCCGCCAGAAGCGCGCCGGCCGCGTGCCATCGGCCAGCAGGGCCGCGATCATGGCGGTGACGGCGAAGCTCATCCCGGCGCCCGCCGCGCCGGCGAAGTTGTGCAGCCCGGCGGCCTGCACGGGGGTGAGCCCGGCGGCCTGGCCCAGCGCCACCTGCACCGGCATCAGCGCCGCGTTGGAGCCGACATTGCTGCCGGTGACCAGCCCCGAGACC
>NZ_JCACVY010000093.1:0-16866 GCF_058833935.1 Roseomonas sp. TS2
CGGCCGCTACACCCCGGCCCGCTCGGGCCGCACCTTCGCGGTGGTGAACCCCGCCACCGGCGGGACGGTGGCCGAGGCGGCGGACGGGGATGCCGCGGATGTCGAGGCCGCGGTGGCCGAGGCGGCGCGCGCGCAGAAGGAATGGGCCAAGGTGCCCGCCCGCAAGCGCGGCGCGCTGGTGCACAAGGCGGCGCAGCTGATCCGCGAGCATGTCGAGGAGCTGTCGCGGCTGGTGGCGCTCGAGACCGGCAAGGCGCTGCGCACGGAGAGCCGCGTCGAGGCCAACAACGTGGCCGACATCTTCGAGTTCTTCGGCGGCCTCGGCGGCGAGATCAAGGGCGAGACGGTGCCCTTCGCGCCGGAGGTGCTGAACATCACGGTGCGCGAGCCGCTCGGCGTGGTGGGCGCCATCATCCCGTGGAACATCCCGATGATGCTGATGGCGCTGAAGGCGGCGCCCGCGCTGGTCGCCGGCAACAGCATCGTCGTCAAGTCGGCGGAGGAGGCGCCGCTCGCGGTGCTGCGCATCGTCGATCTGATGAACCGCGTGCTGCCGGCGGGCGTGTTCAACATCCTCTCCGGCCAGGGGCCGGAATGCGGCGCGCCGCTCGTCGAACATAAGCTCGTGAAGAAGGTGACCTTCACCGGCTCGGTCGAGACCGGCAAGATCATCTACCGCGCGGCGGCGGAGAAGCTCATCCCCGTCACGCTCGAACTCGGCGGCAAGTCGCCGATGATCGTCTTCGCCGATTGCGATTTCGAAAAGACCGTGCAGGGCGCGCTGACCTCCATGCGCTTCACCCGCCAGGGGCAGAGCTGCACGGCGGCCAGCCGCATCTTCGTCGAGCGCCCGATCTACGAGAAGTTCGTGGCCGAGATGGCCAAGCGGGTCGATGCCATGGTGATGGGCGACCCGCTGGACGAGAAGACCGACATCGGCACCATCATCTCGCCCGGCCAGTTCGAGAAGGTGCAGGGCTTCATCGAGGAGGGGAAGGCCACCGCCGGCGCCGAGGGCCGCGCCTGCTCGGCGATGCCCGCCGATCCCGCGCTGAAGAAGGGCCTGTTCATCCAGCCGCACATCTTCACCGGGCTCGACAAGGAGAGCCGCCTGGTGCGCGAGGAGATCTTCGGCCCCGTCACCGTCGTGTTTCCCTTCGACGACGCCGAGGCGGTGCTGGAGGCGGCCAACGACACCGAGTTCGGCCTCGCCGCGAGCGTCTGGACCAACAACCTCAAGATCGCGCTCGGCTTCGCCCACCGCATCGAGGCGGGGCTGGTGCAGGTGAACCAGAACCTCGTCGTGCAGCCGAACCTTTCCTATGGCGGCGTGAAGGCCTCGGGCCTCGGCAAGGAGGCGAGCCTCGAATCCATGCTCGAGCACTTCACGCACAAGAAGACCATCATGGTGAACATGGCCTGAGGCCGTTTGCCGACATCGCCCGCTTCGTAAGTTTTCGTCACGAAACGGGCGATACTGCGGGGGCCGTGGCCTGAACAACGCAATGTGCTTCGCGCGCCGCAGGGGTTTCGGGTAGGCCGGTCACGCCTGCCTGAATTGTCCTGCGCGGTCATCTGGGGGCAGGCAGCCTCAGAGATTGGCATGGCATGAGCACTGGAAAGCTGCAGGACAGGACCGCGCCGAAACCCCGAAGACCTGCCCGCTTCCGCGTCCACATCCTGCGGCTGGTGCTCGCCACGGCGCTGCCGCTGGTGGCACTCTCGGCCGGCCTCGCGGTGTGGACGGCGCAGGAGCAGCGTGGCGACATGCTGCGCGCCATGGCAGACACCGCCAACGCGTTGCAGCTTGCGGTCGACCGCGAGCTGCGCGTCACCATCGCGGCGCTGGAGGTGCTTTCCACCTCGCCCGACCTCGACCGCGCCCTGCAGCAGGAGGCGGCGGAGCAGGCGCTGGCCTCGTTCCACGCCCAGGCCTCGGCGCTGGTGGCGCGCCGCACGGCGGCGCTGCTGAATGTCAGCCTCTACTCGGTCGGGACAGCCCGCCAGGTGCTGAACACGCTGGTGGTCCCCGGCGCGGTGCTGCCGGCCGGCCGGCCGATGCGCTTCCCGCCCCGCCCGGAGGCCGGCGGGCAGGAGGCCCCCGCCTTCATGCGCGCCGTGCTGCAGGGGGACGAGCCCTATGTCTCGGACCTCTACTGGCCGGCCCTGGCGCGCAACTGGGTGGTGGCCGTGGCCCTGCCGGTGCGGCGGGAGGGGCGCACCATCGCCGTGCTGGCGGCCAATCTCCGCCCCGAGGGCATCGCCCGCATCCTGCAGGACCAGTCGCCGCCGCCGGGCTGGATCGCCTCCGTGGTGGACCGCTCCGGCATCGTCGTCGCGCGCTCGCTGGAGCAGGAGGTGTGGCTCGCGCAGCCCGCCACGCCGGAGATCCGCGCCTTCCTGCAGGCCGGCCAGGGCCGGGGCGGGCTGGTCCGCACCCATTCCTACGACAAGGTGCCGGTCTACGCCGCGGTCCGCCGCACCGGCACCATGCCCTGGATGGTGGTCTACGCGGCGCCGCGCCTGCAGGTGGACGGCCCGCTCTGGCGGGCGCTCGGCCTCGCCAGCGTGGGCGGGCTGTGCGCCGCCCTCATGGCCGCGCTGGCCGCGCTGTGGCTCGGCCGCATACTGGGGCGGGAGATCGAGGGGCTGGGCATCGACGCCGCCGCCGTCGCCCTGGCGGAGGCACCGCCCCCGGCTCGTGCCTCCGCCACGGTGCGGGAGGTGGCCATGGCGCGGGCCAGCCTGATCCGCGCCGGCGAGGCGCTGCGCCTGCGCGCCCGTGCCAAGCGGGAGGCCGAGGCCAACCAGGCGCTGCTGGTGCGCGAGGTGGACCACCGCGCCAAGAACGCGCTGGCCGTGGCCCTTTCCCTGGTGCGGCTGGCCCCGCGCGACGTGCCGCCGGAGCGCTTCGCCACCTCGGTGGAGGGGCGTGTCGCCGCCATGGCGCGGGCGCACGCGCTGCTGGCCAGCCATGCCTGGCTGGGGGCCGAGCTGCGCGCGGTGGCGGAGGGCGAGCTGGCCGCGCACCAGGGTGCCGTCCGCATCGACGGCCCGCCGGCGCGCATCGCCGCGATCGCCGTGCAGCCGCTGTCCATGCTGCTGCATGAGATGTCCGCCAATGCGGTGCGGCATGGCGCGCTGAGCCACCCGGAGGGACGCCTCTCGCTGAGCTGGGCCTTCACCGGCCAGGATGGCGGGCTGCGCCTGTTGTGGGAGGAGAGCGGCGTGCCGCAGGCCGACACCGCGCCGCCCGACCTGCCGCCACCGCGCCCCGGCTTCGGGCTCCGGCTGGTGCGGCAACTGGCCGAGCGGCAGCTGGGCGGCCTGCTGCGCCTGGTCTGGGGCGAGGATGGGCTGCGCGCCTCCCTCACCCTGCCGGCCCGGCATGTCAGCGCGCCGGACGGCCCCGCCTGGCGCACCGCCGCGCCGATCCTGGCCACCCCGGCCGAGGCCGCCACGGCGCTGCTGCCGCTGATCGACGACCCCTCCTCTCCGCCCAGCGTGCTGGTGGTGGAGGATGAGTCGATGCTGGCGCTGGAGGCGGCGGTGCTGCTGCAGGAGATGGGCTGCACGCCGGTGGGCCCGGCGCACACCCTGCAGGAGGCGCTGGCCCTGGCAGCCGGCACGCCGCGGCTGAGCGCCGCGTTGCTGGACGTGAACCTGGCCGGCGAGGTGGTCTTCCCGCTCGCCGAGGTGCTGCGGGCGCGGCAGGTGCCCATCATCTTCATCACCGGCTATGGCAGCGATGCCGAGCTGTCCGTCCATGCCGCGGCGGCCACGGCGGTGCTGCGCAAGCCCTATGCGCGCGGCGCCCTGGCCGAGGCGCTGGGCCGTGCCCTGCGCCACCGCCCGGAGCCGGGCACCGCCTGAGGCGGCGCGGCGGCGGTTCAAAAGCCGCCCCGCGCATGGCAGGGTGGGCGCCCATGCGCCTTCCCCTCCCCGCGATCGCCAGCGACCGCCGATTCCTCATCATGCTGGCCCTTGGCTTCTCCGCCGGGGTTCCGCTGCCGCTCACCGCCTTCGTGCTGCGGCAGTGGATGTCGGAAGCCAACATTCCGCTCACCGCCATCGGGCTGACGGCGCTGATCGGCCTCTCCTACTCGCTGAAATTCCTCTGGGCGCCGCTGATCGACCATGCGGCGCCGCCCTTCTTCCGCCGCTGGGGCCGGCGGCGCGGCTGGCTGGCCAGCATCCAGCCGGTGCTGGCGCTTGCCATCCTGGCGCTCGGCTTCACCAACCCGGCCGTGGCGCCGGAGATCACGGTGGCGGTCGCGGTGCTGGTGGCCTTCCTCTCCGCCAGCCAGGACATCGTGGTGGATGCCTACCGCATCGAGTTCCTGGAGGAGCGGCAGCAGGGCCTTGGCCTCGCCTACTATGTCTGGGGCTATCGCGGCGCGCTGCTGGCCTCCAACGCCGGCGCGCTGACGGTGGCCGAGTTCGCCGGCTGGACGGCGGCCTTCGCCTATTGCGCGGCGCTGGTGGGCATCGGCTTCGTCGCGGTGTGGCGCGGGCCGGAGCCGGCGGCGGCGCCCGCCTCGGCGCTGGGCTGGTCGGCGCGGCTGCGCGCCGCGGTGGTGGACCCCTTCGCCGATTTCGTCCGCCGCCCCTACTGGCTCTGGATCCTGCTGTTCATCGCCCTGTTCAAGCTGGGCGAGGCGCTGGCGGGGGTGATGACGGCGCCCTTCTACCGCGACCTCGGCTTCTCCCGCACCGAGGTGGCGGCGGTCTCCAGCGTGTTCGGCCTGTTCGCCACGCTGCTCGGCGCGCTGGCGGGGGGCTGGCTGGTGGTGCGCATCGGCACCGCCCGCGCCCTGGTGCTGACCGGCCTGACGCAGATGCTCTCCAACCTGATGTACGTGGCGCTCGCCCATGCCGGGCACGACATGCCCATGCTCTGGGCCCAGGTGGGCGTCGAGAACTTCACCGACGGCCTGGCCGACGCCGCCTTCGTCACCTACCTCTCCAGCCTCACCAGCCGCGCCTTCACCGCCACGCAATACGCGTTGCTCTCCTCCCTGGCGGCGGTGCCGCTGCGCACGCTGGGCGCCAGTTCCGGCTCCCTCGCCGAATGGCTGGGCTGGGCGGATTTCTTCCTGCTCACCACCTTCGCGGCGCTGCCCGCCATGGGGGTCATGCTGTTCCTGCTGGCGCGGCTGCCGCCGGCGCGGCGGCACCCGCCGGAAGAGAGTTCGGCGCTGCCTGCATCGGAAAGCTGAGTCGCGGCGTTACAGAGGTCCCGCACTCGCACCGGAGGCCCTGCCCGTGCCATCCCATCGCCATGCGCTCGAGATGTTCGCGCGGCTCGGCTACGCCGCGCGCGGCGCGGTCAGCCTGATTATCGGCTCGCTGGCGCTGCTGGCGGCCGTCGGGCCCGGCGGCCAGGCCACAGGCTCGAAGGGGGCGCTGCGGGAGCTGCTGCTGCACCCCTTCGGCGGCGTCCTGCTGGGCGTGGTGGGGCTCGGCCTGTTCGGCTTCGCCCTGTGGCGGGCCCTGCAGGGGCTGCTCGATGCCGACAACCATGGCCACGGCGCCAAGGCGCTGGCCATCCGTGGCGGCGCCCTGATCTCGGCGGTCGCCTATACCGGCCTCGGCATCTCCGCCTTCGGCCTCCTGCTCGGCCGCGGCGGCGGCGGCGGCGGCGACGACCAGTCGGCGCAGGACTGGACGCGCTGGCTGCTGGCCAAGCCGGCGGGCGAGGTGCTGGTGGCGGCGATCGGGCTGATCGTCATGGGGGTGGGCGTGGCGATGCTGGCGCGCGGCTGGCGCGCCTCCTTCACCCGCCACCTGCGCTGCCCGGCCGAGGCCTCCCGCTGGGTGGTGCCGCTCGGCCGGCTCGGCTTCGCGGCGCGCGGGGTGGTGTTCCTCATCATCGGGCTGTTCCTGGTGGTGGCCGCCTGGCAGTCCGACCCGCAGGAGGTGCGCGGCCTGGGCAGCGCCCTGCTGGCCCTCCAGGCGCAGCCCTTCGGCCGCGTGCTGTTCGGGGTGGTGGCGCTGGGCCTGGCCGCCTTCGGCGCCTTCGAGTTCGCGGAGGCGCGCTACCGCCGCATCGACGCGCCCGGCTGAGCCGGGGCGCTCAGCGCTCCGCCCGCCAGCGCAGCCAGGGCGCCAGCTCCGGAACACGGCGCGGCAGGGGCAGCGGCCCGGTCAGACGCAGGCCGAATTCCGGCCCCTCCGCGTCGCGCAGCGCCAGCATCAGGTCCATGCCGGCCCGTGCCAGATCCACCTCGCCGGCCAGGGTGGCGCCAGCCGTCTCGGCCATCGCCATGCGCCCCTGCTCCAGCACCGCGCGCCCGGACTGGATGCGCGCGGCGAGGTCGAATGCCTCGAAGGCGGTTGCGCCATCGCCCAGCGCGGCCCGCAGCCCGGCCTCGGCGGTGCCGGAATCGGTACGCTCGGCGGCGGCCAGGGCCCCGCGCAGGTCGGCGCCGGCGAGGATGCCGTCGCGCACCGAGAACCGCGCCTGGCCTTCCAGCGTGGCGAGCAGGGCGGCGGGGCTGTGGCCCGTGGCGCGCAACCGCACCTCCCCCTCCACCCGCCCGGCCGAGAGGTCGAGCGGCAGGCCGGTGAGCGGGCCGGTCAGGGCGACACCCGAGACATTGCCCTGCACGGCCAGGGTGGGCGGGCTGGCGGCACCGTCCAGCCGCAACGCGCCGGAGAGGCGCCCGCCGGCAAGCTGGCCACGGAGGCCCTCCAGCGCGAGGGTGCCATCCTGCAGGCGCAGCGTGGCGGAAGCCTGCTCCAGCACCGGCAGCCCCACCGGCTCCACGCGCTGCGCCGCCAGCGCCAGCTCGGCATCCAGCAGCTGGAGCCCTTCCAGCACCATCGGCTCGCGCGAGCGCCAGTCGAGGCCCGGCAGCAGCAGCCGCTCGGCCGAGACGCGCCCGGTCAGGCGTGGCTGGCGCGCGCCCTGCGCCAGGCTGAGTTGCCCGCTCAGCCGCAGTCCGGCGGCGACCAGGTCGAAATTCTCCGCCGTCAGCTCCTGCGGCGAGAGCGCGACATTGGCGATGAGCGAGAGCGAGCCCTCATCCAGCCAGCCAGGCAGGGCGAGGCTGGCCAGCTCCGCCAGCAGGCGGGGCGCGCCCGGGTGGCGCAGCGTCAGCGCGCCGGCGTAGCGCGGCAGGGCGAGGTCCAGCGTGCCGTTCAGCTCCGCCCGCAGGTCGCCCAGTTCCAGCCCGCCGCGCAGCGCCAGCGCGCCGGCGGGGCCGCTGCCGGAGAGCCGCAGCGAGAGTGGCGCCCCCGCGATCGGCATGTGGTCCGGCCAGCCGCCGGGCAGCAGCGCCAGCAGCGGCGCCGCGACGGGAGCGCTCACTTCCAGCGCTAGGTCGGTCAGCCGCGGTGCCGGGCCGAGCTGCGCAACGCCGGAGAGGGCCAACTCGCTCTCCGCCAGGCGGGCGGCGAGGCGGCGGGCGGTGAGGCGGCCATTCTCCAGCGCGGCGTCGGCGGAGAGGCCCTGGAAAGTCAGGCCGCGCCATTCAGCCTGCTCGGCGGAGAGGCGCAGATTGGCGTCGATGCCGGCCAGGCGCGCCTGGATGGCAGGCCAGCCGATGCCGGATGGCAGCCAGCCATCCAGCGCCAGCTTCTCGAAATTCAGCCCGAGTCCCAGCGCCGGCCGCGGGCCGAAGCGCAACACCCCGGCGCCGGAGACCCGGTTGCCGTCCAGCGTGGCGGTGAATTCAGGAATGGCCGCCTGGTTCTCGTCCAGCGTCAGGCGCAGCCTGCCCTCGCCACGGCGCAGGTGGGAGGGATCGGTGCCCTCCAGCGGCAGGCCGAGGGCGGCGAGGGTGGCGCGCAGCCCCTCGCCCCGGAAGCGCAGCGCCGCCTCCAGCCGGCCGGCGCCGGGCCGGCCGGTGGTGGCGCCGTCCAGCTCGATCTCGGTGTCGCCCGGCAGCAGGGCGCCGATATTGGTCAGCGTCAGGCGCTCGCCATCCAGGGAGAGGGCGCCGCGCAGCCGGCGCAGCGTCACGCCGCGCAGCTGGGCGGCCTCCGCCGTCAGGTCCAGGCCGAATGGCAGGGGCGGCCCGCCGGCGCCGCGCAGCGCCGCCACCCACGGGTCCAGTTCCACCCGGCCGGTCTGCAGCGCGATGTCGAGGCGCGGCACGGGGCTGACGCGCAGCGTGGCGGCGCCGCGCGCCGGGCTGCCGGCGATGTCGAGGCTCAGATCCTCCGCCGCCAGCAGCTCGGCCGTGACGCTGAGCCGGCCGCGCAGCCGGAAGCTGCCCGGCGGCGCCGGCAGCAGCGCCGCGAGGTCGCTGCCGCCGCCCTGCAGGCTGCCCTCGAAGCCACCCTCCGGCAGCAGCACGCCGCTGGCGGAGACGGAGGCGCGGGCGCCGCTCAGCGTCAGCGCCAGCGGCGCGATGCCATCCCAGCCCGGGCGGCCGAGCGTGGTCTCGAAGGCCACCTCGGTCTGCCGCCAGCGGAACTGGCCGTCGATGCGCAGCGCATCGGCCGGGCCGCCGGCGGCGAGATCGGCCTCCACCTGCTCCAGCGCCACCTGGCCGAGGATGATGCGGGAATCCTGGATGCGGCCCTGCAACCCGGTGAGCCAGGGTGGCGGGCGGAAGGGCTGGCCGGGCGCCGGCGGCCAGGGCAGGCGGATCTCGGCGCCGACCACCGCCACCTCGCGCGGCTCCAGCTCCAGCCGCAGCAGGGCGGCCCAATCCAGCCGCAGCCGCAGCGCCCGCGCCTCGATCGAGATCTCGCCATCCGGCCCGCCGATGGTGACGCCGCCCGCCTCCAGCATGGGCTGCGGCAGCAGCGCCAGCCGCACCGGGCCGGCCAGCGTCACCGGCTGGCCAAGCCGGCCGGCGGCGAGGATGGCCAGCCGGTCGCGGTGCTCGTTCCAGTCCGTCAGGCGCGGGCCGAACCACAGGCCGGCCAGCACCAGCAGCGGCAGCAGCGCCAGCGCGCCCAGGGCCAGCCAGCGGCCGCGCCCGGGCGGGGCGGATGGCGCGGGCCGTGGCATCAGCCGGACCGGGCCTCCCCCGCCGCGCCCCAGCCGCCGCCGCCGGGCGTCTCCAGCCCCAGCACCTCGCCCTCGGCGAGCTCGGCGCGGTCCCGCCCGCCGAGGGGCTGCACCGTGCCGTCCAGCCGCTCCACCCATTGCCGGCCGGGCGCGCCGTCGGCGCCGCCATGCAGCCCGTGCGGCGGCACCTCGCGCCGGCTGGCGACGATGATGGCCTGCATCGGCCGCAGGAAGCGGATGCGCCGCCGCGCGCCATCGCCGCCGCGCCAGCGCCCCCGCCCGCCCGAGCCGCGGCGGATGGCGAACTCCTCCAGCCGCACCGGGTAGCGCAGCTCAAGGATCTCAGGGTCGGTCATGCGGGTGTTGGTCATGTGGGTCTGCACGGCCGAGGCGCCGTCGAACCCCTCCCCCGCGCCGGTGCCGCCGCACACCGTCTCGTAGTACTGGTAGCGGTCGTCGCCGAAGAGCAGGTTGTTCATCGTCGCCTGGGCGCAGGCGCAGGCGTCGAGCGCGGCGAGCAGCGCGTTGGCGGTGTTCTGGCTGACCTCCGTGTTGCCGGCCACCACCGCGGCACCCGGCTCGGGCGAGAGGAAGGAGCCGCGCGGCACCACGATCTCCAGCGGCACCAGGCAGCCATCGTTGAGCGGGATGTCCTCGCCCACCAGGCAGCGGAAGCAGTAGAGCACCACGGCGCGCGTCACCGCCTCGGGGGCGTTGAAGTTGCCGGGGCGCTGCGGCGCGGTGCCGGTGAAGTCGATGGTGGCGCGGCGCGCGGCGCGGTCCACCCGCACGGCGACACGCAGCGGCGCGCCATCGTCCATGGTGTAGGCGAATTCGCCGTCCTGCAGCCGGTCCAGCACCTGCCGCACCGCCTCCTCGGCATTGTCCATCACATGGCGCATATAGGCGCGCACGGTGGGCAGGCCGAATTGCGAGACCGCCCGGCGCAGCTCCTGCACGCCCGTCTCGTTGGCCGCCACCTGGGCCTTGATGTCGGCCACGTTCACATCCGGGCTGCGCGCCGGGTACTTCGCGCCCGCCAGCAGGGCGCGGAAGGGCGCCTCCTGGAAGGCGCCGCCATCGACGAGCAGGAAGTCGTCGATGACCACCCCCTCCTCCTCCAGCGTGCGGGAATCGGGGGGCGTGGAGCCGGGGGTGAGGCCGCCGATATCGGCGTGGTGGCCACGGCTGCCGACGAAGAACAGGATCTCCCTCCCCGCCTCGTCGAAGACCGGGGTGATGACGGTGATGTCCGGCAGGTGGGTGCCGCCATTGTAGGGGTTGTTCAGCGCCACCACGTCGCCGGGCTTCAGCGTGGCGCCGCGACTGTCGATGACGGTGCGGACGCTCTGCCCCATGGCGCCGAGATGCACCGGCACGTGCGGCGCGTTGGCCACGAGGCGCCCCTCGGCGTCGAAGATGGCGCAGGAGAAGTCCAGCCGCTCCTTGATGTTCACGCTGAGCGAGGTGTTCTGCAGCACCGTGCCGGTCTGCTCGGCGATGCTCATGAACAGGTTGTTGAACAGCTCCAGCAGCACCGGGTCCGGCCGCGCGGCGGCGCCCGCGCCGGCCTCGGCCGTCTCCGCCTTCGGGCGCGGCGTGGTGCGGCGGAGGATCATGTGGTCGAGCGGCGTCACCTCGGCGGTCCAGCCCGGCTCGACCACGGTGGTCGCGGTGCGCTCGCGGATCAGCGCCGGGCCGGCGATGCGGTCGCCCGCGCGGAGCGCCTCGCGGTCCAGCACCGGGGCCGCGTGCTCGGTGCCGCCGGTGAAAAGCGGCACGGTGTCCACCGCCGCCGGCGCCTCGCCCGCGGCGCGGGGCGGCAGGCGGGGCTCCTCTACCGCCTCGCCGGGGGCGATGACCTCCACCACGCAGGCCTCCACCAGCACCGGCCGCTCGGGCGTGGCGAAGCCGAAGCGGCGGCGATGCGCCTCGGTGAAGGCTTCGAGCACGGCCGCGTGGTCGCCGAAGGGCACCGGCAGGAAGCTGTCCGTGCCGGCATAGCGCAGGTGCAGGCGCGGCTCGGCGCGCAGCCGGGCGGGCTCGGCGCCCTGGGCCTCCAGCGCCGCGCGGCCCTCCGCCTCCAGCCCGGCGATGCGCTCCGCCAGCGCTTCCATCCCCTCGGGCGAGAGCGGCGCCTCGATGGCGGCCTCCTGGATCACGCCCTGGTCGGCCAGCCCCATGCCATAGGCGGAGAGCACGCCGGCGAAGGGGTGGATGAACACCGTCTCCATGCCCAGCTCGTCCGCCACCAGGCAGGCATGCTGGCCGCCGGCGCCGCCGAAGCATTGCAGCGCGTGGCCGGCGGGGTCGTGCCCCTTCTGGATGGAGACCTGCTTGATGGCCTGCGCCATGTTGGCGACGGCGATGCGGAGGAACCCCTCGGCCACGGCGCGCGGGTCCTGCCGCGGCTGGCCGGTGGCGGCGGCGATCTCGGCGGCCATCGCCGAGAATTTCTCGCGCACCACCGCGGCATCCAGCGGCTCGTCCCCGTTCGGGCCGAAGATCGGCGGGAAGTGGGCGGGCTGGATCTTGCCCGCCATGACATTGGCGTCCGTCACCGTCAGCGGGCCGCCGCGCCGGTAGCAGGCGGGGCCGGGCACGGCGCCGGCGCTCTCCGGCCCCACGCGGAAGCGGGCGCCGTCGAAGGAGAGGATGGAGCCGCCGCCCGCCGCCACGGTGTTGATGGCCATCATCGGCGCGCGCATCCGCACGCCCGCCACCACCGTCTCGAAGGCGCGCTCGAACTGGCCGGCATAGAGCGCCACGTCGGTCGAGGTGCCGCCCATGTCGAAGCCGATGATCTTCGTCAGGCCCGCCATGCCGGCGGTGCGGGCGGCACCGACGATGCCGCCCGCGGGGCCGGAGAGGATGGCGTCCTTGCCCTGGAACTTCTCCGCCCGCGTCAGGCCGCCGGAGGACTGCATGAAGTAGAGCGGCACGCCGGGGAGCTGCTCCGCCACCTGCTCCACATAGCGGCGCAGGATGGGGGAGAGGTAGGCGTCCACCACCGTGGTGTCCCCGCGCGGCACGATGCGCGGCAAGGGCGAGGCCTCGTGGCTGAGGCTGACCTGGGTGTAGCCCACCGCCCGCGCGATGGCGCCGAGCCGCCGCTCATGCTCCGGCGCCAGCCAGGCATGCATCAGCACGATGGCCACGGCGCGGATGCCGTCGGCGAAGCCGGCCTCCAGCGCGGCGCGGGCGGCGCCCTCGTCGAGCGGCTCGATCTCCTGCCCGTCGGCGGCGATGCGGCCGCCGATCTCCACGGCGCGCTCGTGCAGCAGCTCGGGCAGGCGGATGTCGAGGTCGAACAGCCGCGGCCGGGCCTGGTTGCCGATCCGCAGCGCATCGGCGAAGCCGCGGTTGACCAGCAGCAGCACCCGCTCGCCCTTGCGCTCCAGCAGGGCGTTGGTGGCCACCGTGGTGCCCATCTTCACCGCCTCGATGGTGCCGGGCGGAATCGGCGCGCCTTCGGGCAGGCCGAGGCAGGCGCGGATGCCGGCCACGGCCGCGTCGCGGTAGCGGCCCGGATTCTCGGACAGCAACTTCCGCGTGGACAGCGCCCCTGCGGGATCGCGTGCCACGATATCGGTGAAGGTGCCGCCCCGATCGACCCAGAACTGCCAGCCCGCTGCGGTCATCCCGTGCTCTCCGATTCTCGCCGCCTCCGTGTGGCGCCCGGCGGCGCGCCATGCAAGGGCCGAGACGCCACCGGAGGCAATGGCAGGCTGCCCCCGGGCATGGTAGGGAGAGGCTGACAGCACGAAGGCGGGAGGCTGGCGGGCCTTGAGTTTGTGGGGCAAGATCCTCGGCGGCGTGACGGGCTTCGCCATGGGCGGGCCGTTCGGCGCGGTGGTCGGGGCGGCGCTCGGCCATGCGGCCGACGAGGGGGCGACGCGCCTGCCGGAGCTGGACACCCGGCCCGAGGCCATCGCCCGCATCACCAACCGCGATCAGCTCTTCTCGATCGGCGTCATCGTGCTGTCGGCCAAGCTGGCCAAGGTGGATGGCGCGGTGAAGCGCGAGGAGATCGACGCCTTCAAGCGCGCCTTCCGCATCCCGCCCGAGAGCCAGCGGGAGGTGGGGCTGCTGTTCGACAAGGCGCGCGAGGAGCCGGGCGGCTACGAGCCCTTCGCCAACCGCATGGGCGAGGCCTTCGCCGACAACAGGGTGATGCTGGAGGAGGTGCTGACCGCGCTGCACCACATCGCCCGCGCCGACGGGCCGATGACGCGCAGCGAGGCGGTGTTCCTGGCGAAGGTGCGGCAGAGCTTCCGGCTGGACGATGCCAGCGAGGCGCGTGCCCAGGCCGGGCAGTCCGCCCTGGTGCGGCCGCGCGGGCCGGACCCCTATGCCGTGCTCGGCGTGCCGCCGGCCGCCACGGACGACCAGGTGCGCCAGGCCTGGCGCAAGCTGATGCGCGAATACCACCCGGACAGCCTGGCCGCGCGCGGCGTGCCGCCCGAGCAGGTGCGCCGCGCCTCCGACAAGGTGGCCGAGATCAACGCCGCCTGGGACCGCATCAAGCGGGAGCGCAATCTTTGAGGGGGGCGGCAGCGGCCGGGCAGACCCTCCCGGGAGCCTCCCTGGACACCGCCCTGCCCTGCCGGGACCGCGCCAGCCCCAACCACGATTCGCGCCCCGAGGGCGTGCCGGTGGACATGCTGGTGCTGCACTACACCGGCATGGCCAGCGCCGCCGCCGCGCTCGACCGGCTCTGCGACCCCGCCCCGCCGCCGCCGCTGCCCCGCGTCTCCTGCCATTACCTGGTGGAGGAGGACGGGCTGATCTGGCGGCTGGTGCCGGAGGGGCGGCGCGCCTGGCATGCCGGCATCTCCTTCTGGCGCGGGCACGAGACGCTGAACGGCCGCAGCATCGGCATCGAGATCGCCAATCCCGGCCATGAATGGGGCTACCGCCCCTTCCCCGCGCTGCAGATGGCGGCGGTGGCCGAGCTCTGCCTCGACATCCTGGCGCGCCACCCGATTCCGCCCTGCAACGTGGTCGGCCACAGCGACATCGCGCCCGACCGGAAGCAGGACCCGGGCGAGCTGTTCGACTGGGAAGGGCTGGCCGCCAACGGCGTCGGCCTGTGGCCGCGCGGCATCACCGGGGCGGAAACGGCACCGGCGCCGGGCGGCGTGGCGCGGGCGCTGCCGCTGCTGGCCCGCATTGGCTACCCGGTGGACCCGGCCCGGCCGGAACTGGCGCTGGCCGCCTTCCAGCGCCGCTGGCGGCAGGAAACCGTCGATGGCCGGGCCGATGCCGGCACCCTGCGGCGGCTGGAAGCCGTGGCGGCGCTGTATCCGCCGGTCTGAGCCGGCCCCGGCGCCGGGCACCCGCGGCGCATTGACTTCCCGGCGCCGCCGGCGCACAGGACCGCCGCGTCAGATGGCCGGGCGGCCGCTGGCTCCGGGCAGGTTCCGGGGCTGGAGGAAAGTCCGGGCTCCACGGGAATACGGTGCCGGTCAACGGCCGGCGAGGGCGACCTCAGGGAAAGTGCCACAGAAATCAGACCGCCAGCCCGGCTTGCCGCGCTGGTAAGGGTGAAACGGTGCGGTAAGAGCGCACCGCGCCCCTGGCAACAGGGGCGGCACGGTAAACCCCACCGGGAGCAAGGCCGAATAGGGGTGGCCGGCGGGAGTCCCGCGAGGGACTCGGCCGCAGGGGCGTTCCCGCCCCGCCACCCGGGTTGGCCGCGAGAGGCATGCCGCGAGGCATGTCCCAGAGGAATGGTCGCCCCGGGCAGGTGGCTTGCCGCCTGCCCGGACAGAACCCGGCTTACGGGCCATCTGACGCACACTCCCCAATCCGACTCACAATCCGAACAGTCGTAACACAGCGCCGAAGGTGCGCTGGATAAGACAATGTTTTCCCTGTGTTCGGGATGGGCTTTGGCGGGGGTTTTACCCTTGCTGCCCAAACTGAACCCATGATATCCCAACTTATCCCATGAACGATCCGTAGCTCGGGGGGGCGAGGGAGTCGTGAAGGGGATGGTCGGGTGAGCCGGCGGGGTCGGGGGGCCTCGCCGGCCGCTTTCCGGCCGGGACTTTATCACCGCCGCAGGGGGACAGGGCGGCCAGATGACCCGGTTCATGGGGACACACACCAATCGGCTGGACCGCAAGGGACGGGTTTCCGTGCCTGCGCCCTTTCGTGCGGAGCTCACCCGGCTGGGGAGCGACGAGCTGGTGCTGCGCCCTTCCCACAAGCATTCCTGCCTGGAGGCCTGGCCGATGCCCGCCTTCGAGGCCGAGACGGGCAAGCTGGAACAGCTCGAAGTGTTTTCCGACGAGCATGACGACCTCGCCGCCACCCTCTTCGCCGATTCCTATCCCATGCGCCCGGATGGCGAGGGCCGCATCATGCTGCCCGAGGAGCTGATCGCCCATGCTGGGCTGAGCGACTCCATCGCCTTCATCGGCCTGGGCCGCATCTTCCAGATGTGGGAGCCCGCCGCCGGGCGGCAGCGCAATCTCGCGGCACGGCAGAACGCCTCCGCGAAGGGCATGACCCTGCCCGCCACGCCGCGGGGCGCGGCATGAGCGGCCATGTCCCCGTCATGCTGGCCGAGGTGCTGGCCGCGCTCGCCCCGCGCGAGGGCGGGATCTATGTCGACGGCACCTTCGGCGGCGGCGGCTATGCCCGCGCCATCCTGGAGGCGGCGCCCTGCACCCTGCACGCCATCGACCGCGACCCGGATGCCATCGCCCGCGGCGCCGCTCTGCGCGATGCCTTCGCTGGCCGGCTGCACCTGCATGAGGGCCGCTTTGGCGACATGGGCACGCTGCTGGCCGAGGCTTCGGTGCCGGCGGTCGACGGCGTGGTGCTCGACCTCGGCGTCTCCTCCTTCCAGATCGACCAGGCGGAGCGCGGCTTCTCCTTCCGCTTCGACGGCCCGCTCGACATGCGGATGGAGAAGGCCGGCCCCTCCGCCGCCGACCTGGTGAACCGCCTGCCGGAGGCCGAGCTCGCCACCGTGCTGTGGGAGCTGGGCGAGGAGCGGCATTCCCGCCGCATCGCCCGCGCCATCGTCGCCGCCCGGCGCGAGGCGCCGATCGAGACGACGGGGCGGCTGGTGCAGGTCATCCATTCCGTGATGCCGCGCGACTCGTCCGGCATGGACAGCGCCACCCGCTCCTTCCAGGCGCTGCGCCTGAAGGTGAATGACGAGCTGGGCGAGGTGGAGCGCGGCCTCGCCGCCGCCGCGAAGCTGCTGGCCCCCGGCGGGCGGCTGGTGGTGGTGGCCTTCCACTCGCTGGAGGACCGTCTGGTGAAGCGCTTCATGCAGGCCGCCGCCGGCCGCGCCCCCGGCGCCTCGCGCCACACGCCGGCCGCCATGCACGCGCCTGTCACGCGCGCGGGGTTCCGCCTCGTCACGAACAACGCCCAGCGCCCGGGGGATGCCGAGACATCGGCCAACCCGCGCGCCCGATCCGCCCGCCTGCGGGCCCTTGAGAAGCTGGAGGAGGCCTGATGTTCCGCCCCCTGACCGTGGTCGCCATCGCTGCCTTCAGCCTGGTCGGCTGGCACGTCTACCGTGCCGAGGAAGCCGCGACGCAGCTCGACCGCGAGATGCGCGACCTGAACCGCCGCATCGAGCAGGCGCGGGAGCGGACCCAGGTGCTGCGCGCCGAATGGGCGATGCTGAACGAGCCGGAGCGGCTGCGCCAGGTGGCGCAGCGGCACCTGACGCTGGAGACCATGACCCCCGACCAGTTCGTGCGCATGGCCGAGCTGGAGCGGCGCCTGCCGCAGGCGGTGGCCTTCGCCGGGCCGGTCAGCCTGTTCGGCTCGGCACCCGAGGTGGCGGTGGCCGCGCCGCAGCCGGCCACCCAGGGCACGGTCCAGGCCGCCGCCCCGCAGCCGCCGGCGGCCGCCCGTGCCGCGGGCGCGGC
>NZ_JCACVY010000094.1:0-16799 GCF_058833935.1 Roseomonas sp. TS2
CGGGCGCGCTCGCGCAGGTGCGGCGCCCAGAGCTGCGGCGCGCGGCGGCTCTCCGCCTCGTAGCGGGTCTGCTGGAACAGCAGCTCCAGCGCCGCGCCGTCGCGCGCGATGCGGCGGCGCTCGGCGGCGAAGCGTTCCGGATCATGGACCCCGGAGAGGCTGTCCGCGCCGAAGCGGGCGAGGTCGGCGAGCCAGGCGCGGCTGGCGGCCAGCAGGCGCGGCACGCCCCGGCGCGGGAACAGCACGCCGTGCATCAGCCAGGCGCAGAGGATGCCGAGGCCGATCTCCAGCATGCGGGAGACCGCCGTGTCGAACACCGCCTGCGGCTGCTCGACGATGGGGAAGCAGATCAGCGCCGCCGTGTAGCCGGAGAGCATGAAGGCGTAGGCGCGCGGCGTGGGGTCGTAGAAGGAGGCGGCGAGGCAGGTGCCGATCCACAGCGCCAGGGCCAGCAGCAGCAGCGGCGGCGCGCCGGCCAGGTTGGGCAGCACCAGGATGGAGAAGGCGCCGCCGCACAGCGTGCCGACCAGCCGCCACAGCGCCTTGGCGCGCAGCGCGCCGGCGAAGGGCTGGGCAACGATATAGACCGTGGCCATGGCCCAGTAGGGGCGCGGCAGGTCCAGCCCGAAGGCGACGAGCAGCGCCAGCGCGGCGGCGGCGAAGCTGCGCGCGGAATAGAGCCAGTCGGCGCGGGCGGGCCAAGCGGGCATCAGGGCTGCCCTCCGTGCACGCCGAGCCGGTGCCACATGCCTTCCAGCACCCGCATGGTGGCCTCCAGGTCCTGCGGCGCGGCGGTGCCCAGCAGCTCGGCGCGAAGCGCCTCCAGCAGCCCCTCGGCCTGTTCCGCGGCCCGCCGCCCGGCGGCGGTGAGGTGCAGGATGCGGGCACGCCGGTCGGCCGGGTCCGCATGGCGCTCGACCATGCCGGCGGCGCAGAGCTGGTCCAGCAGCCGCACCAGGGAGGGCTGCTCGATGCCGAGGGCCTGGGCCAGCGCGCCCTGCCGGCAGGGCGCATCGCCCCGCGCGCGCAGCAGAAGCAGGGCGGAGGCGGTGGCGTGGGACAGGGAGAGGGGTGCGAGCCGCAGGTCGGCCTCGCGCCGCCAGGCGCGCGTGATCCGCACGAAATGGTCGCCGAAGCGGCGGAACAGCTCGGGCAGGGGCGGGGCGGCGGAGGACATGCGGGAAAGGTAGGGGGCTTATGGTTAGCAGACAAACAATATGGCCGATTGTTCAGGAAGCCGCTGGCGAGGCCTGGCGGCGTGGATCGCGCCCAGCCCTCCCCCGAGCCCTTTGCCGTCAGCCGGGGCTGGCTTCGCCGCCTGGGCCCAGATAGCGGAGCAGCTGATCCCGGATGTCCGGCGCCCATGCCCGTATGCAGTGCAGCAGCCGCTCCCGGTCCTGGGCGAACAGGGCGCGCGCGGCATCCTCGAAGCCCGGCAGATCGCCCGCCATGGCCGACATGAAGCGGTAGGCGGCTTCCGTCCGCCGGCGTGGCGCACCCGATTCACTGTCGAGCTTGCGTGCCGCCTCCACCAGCCTCCGCAAGGCCACCGATGCGCCGCCGGGCTGGCTGGCCAGCCACTCCCAGTGACGTGGCAGGAGGGTCACTTCGCGCGCGACCACGCCCAGCTTCGGGCGCCCCCGCTTCGTGGCGGGCCGGGCGAGGGGCGCATGGCGGGCGGCAATCTCCGCCTCGGTTCCGCGAAGATCGAGATCCGTGACCGCGCCGGTGGCCTGGTCGAACACCAGGACAGCCGACCGGGTGCCGCGTTCCTGCGCCCGCTTCGCCGCCAGCGCGGCCTCGGCCAGGGTTCCGGATGCGAGGCGCGCGAACCCTTCGAAGACCACGAAACTGCCCGCCCCGGGGCTTTCGGTTTCGTCCGGTGAGTCATTCATGAGATTATTTACCCGGGTAAAAATTCAGCCTAATATTGCCCGGGTGAAAAAGGAGGTCAATCATGGACCGGAGCGCCCGCAAGGCTGCCTGCGCCGCCTACAAGGAACGGAAGCCAGGCTATGGCGTGTTCGCCGTCATCTGCGTCGCCACGGGGGAGACATGGGTCGGACAGAGCCGCCATCTCGACACCCAGCAGAATAGCCTGTGGTTCACGCTGAGGCAGGGAAGCTGCCCTTATGGCGCGCTGCAGACCGCCTGGAACGTCCACGGGCAGGGCGGATTCAGGTTCGAGGAGCTCGAGCGTCTGCGTGACGATTTTCCGGCCCTGACCCGCTCCAGCGAACTCAGGAACCGGCAGTCCATCTGGCGGGAGAGGCTTCGGGCGGCTGCCCTCTGATGCCGCCAGCGGCCGCGATCCTTCCTCTCCGGCGGCCTCCGCGAGGAGGGCGAGCCGGCAGGGGGAACGACCGCGGGCCGCGCCGGTTCCATGGCTGCCACCTCAACAGGATGAACGGTCATGATCCGCCGCAATGCCCTGGCCGCCCTCGCCAGCGCCACGCTGGTCCCCCTGCTGCTTCCCGCCGGCGCCCGGGCGCAGGGCGCGATGCCGGCCGGCGCCATGAGCTCCGACCTCATGGAAGCACGGCAGGCGGCGCTGGCGGGCGGCACCTTCGCGCTCAACAGCAGCCAGCTCGCCGCCAGCCGCGCCGGGCAGGCGCCGGTGCGCACCTTCGCGCAGTTCGAGGTGGCGGAGCAGCAGGCGCTGCTGCAGGCCATGCAGCTCGCCGGCCTGCCGCTGCCCGCCACGGTGATGATGCCGGGCGAGAAGCTGGCGATGCTGCAGCAGCTCGAGACGCTGCAGGGCGACGCCTTCGACACCCTCTACCTCCAGGGCCAGCGCCTCGGCCACCGGGAGCTGCTGGCGGCGCACCAGGCGCTGCGCGGCGGCGGCCTGCGGGAGGAGCGGGTGATCTCCACCCTGGCGGCGGCCAGCATCGAGCAGCACCTGGCGATGCTGCAGGCCCTCAGCGCCGGCTGAGGCGGCCGGCGGCGGCAGACCTGCCGCGCCGGCAGCGGAGCCATGCGCGGCAGGGCTGGTCTTTGTCTGGACTCGCGCGGGAGAGAGGGGTATACGCCCGCCTCCGCCGCAATCACGCCGTGCTGCGCGCTCCCCGCGTGCCAGGCCGTTGCGGCGTTTTCTTCAGGGACGCGGGAGGCCCGGCCCCAGCCTATCGGGGACAGCCGCAAGCACCGCGCGCCTCTGAGAGCGCAGAGGAACGACTATGGCGAAGAAGATCGTCGGCTACATCAAGCTGCAGATCCCGGCGGGCAAGGCGAACCCCTCGCCGCCGGTGGGCCCGGCCCTGGGTCAGCGCGGCCTGAACATCATGCAGTTCGTGAAGGAATTCAACGCGGCGACGCAGGGCATGGAGCCCGGCACGCCGACGCCGGTGGTCATCACCGCCTTCTCCGACCGCACCTTCTCCTTCATCACGAAGACCCCGCCCAACACCTACTTCCTGCTCAAGGCGGCGAAGCTGGACAAGGGCAGCCAGACCCCCGGCAAGGGTGGCGTGGTGGGCCGCGTGACCAAGTCGCAGCTGCGCGAGATCGCCGCGACCAAGATGAAGGACATGAACGCCAACGACGTGGAGGCCGCCGTGCGCATGCTGGCCGGTTCCGCCCGCTCGATGGGCATGTCCGTGGTGGAGGGCTGATCATGGCCAAGCAGGGCAAGCGTCTGAAGGCGATCTACGCCGGTCTGGACCGTGACAAGCTGTTCGCGCTGCCGGAGGCCGTGGCCACGGTGAAGGCGAACGCCAAGGCGAAGTTCGACGAGACCGTCGAGATCTCGATGAACCTCGGCATCGACCCGCGCCACGCCGACCAGATGGTGCGCTCCATGGTCTCCCTGCCGCACGGCACGGGCAAGACGGTCCGCGTCGGCGTGTTCGCCCGCGGCGCGAAGGCCGAGGAGGCGCAGGCCGCCGGGGCCGACGTGGTGGGCGCCGACGACCTGGCCGCGCTGGTGCAGGAAGGCAAGATCGAGTTCGATCGCTGCATCGCAACGCCGGACATGATGGGCCTGGTCGGCCGCCTCGGTAAGATCCTGGGCCCGCGCGGCCTGATGCCGAACCCGAAGCTCGGCACCGTGACGATGAACGTCAAGGACGCCGTGGCCGCCGCCAAGGCCGGCCAGGTGGAGTTCCGCGCCGAGAAGGCCGGTATCGTCCATGCCGGCATCGGCAAGGTCTCCTTCTCGGAGGAGCAGCTGGTCGAGAACGCGCGCGCCTTCGTCGAGGCGATCCAGCGCGCCAAGCCGACCGGCGCCAAGGGCACCTATGTGAAGAAGGTGGCGCTCTCCTCCTCGATGGGCCCCGGCCTGAAGGTGGACGTCACCTCGCTGGCCTCGGCGTAAGCCGGGCCGCAGAGATACGCGCTCCGCTCCGGCGGGGCGCGGGCAAGGGGGCGGGCTGGCCCGCCCTCTGAAACCTGTCCGAGAACGCATGTGGCCCAAGGGCTTTAAGGGGGCATCCGCCCCGCAGGCGTGAGATGGGGATGCCGAGAGAGATCGCAGCCTTGGCCGCACAGGCGGCCGGGCGTGATGGCTTGGTCTTCCGCAGACTCAGACAGGCGAACCGGGGCTTGCGCGGGTGAACACCTGCGTCGGCCCCCGTGTGAACCGGCCGGACCCCCTCCACAAGGGCCGGCCACCGACGGAGACGGGAGTTGGATCGTACGGAGAAGCGTGCGTTCGTTGCCTCCCTCGCGGAGGTGTTCGCGGATACTTCCTTTGTGCTCGTCGCCCAGAACAAGGGTCTGACGGTCGCCGAGGTGAGCAATCTGCGGCGCCAAATGCGAGCGGCGGGCGCGACGTATAAGGTCGCGAAGAACCGGCTGGCCACCCTCGCCCTCGACGGCACCCGCTTCCAGGGCATCTCGCCGCTGCTGAAGGGCCCGACCGCGCTTGCGTGGTCGACCGACCCGGTGGCCGTGGCGAAGACCGCCGTGGAGTTCGCCAAGGGTAACGACAAGTTCGTGATCCTGGGCGGGGCAATCGGGAACCAGACGCTGAACGCCGATGGCGTGAAGGCCCTGGCGACCCTGCCCTCGCTCGAAACCCTGCGCGCGCAGCTGGTGGGTCTCATCCAGACCCCGGCGACGCGGATCGCTGGTGTGCTTCAGGCACCCGGCGGGCAGGTGGCGCGCGTGCTGGCGGCTTACGCCAAGAAGGACGAGGCGGCCTAACAGGCGCCTTTCGCGGAAGACCCCCCGGGCGGCCTCACTCCGCCGGCCGGGGATTGCATTCATCATGCCAAGCGATTACATCGAAGGATAGAAAACCATGGCCGATCTCGCGAAGCTGGTTGACGAGCTCTCCAGCCTGACCGTTCTGGAAGCCGCCGAGCTGTCCAAGCTGCTGGAAGAGAAGTGGGGCGTCTCCGCCGCCGCTCCGGTGGCTGTTGCCGCGGCCCCGGCCGCTGGCGCCGCCGCCGCGCCGGTTGAGGAGCAGACCGAGTTCACGGTCACTCTGGCGAGCGCCGGTGACAAGAAGATCAACGTCATCAAGGAAATCCGCACCATCACCGGCCTGGGCCTGAAGGAGGCCAAGGATCTGGTCGAGGGCGCGCCGAAGACCGTGAAGGAAGGCGTTTCCAAGGACGAGGCCGAGAAGATCAAGAAGGTCCTCGAGGAGAACGGCGCCAAGGTCGAGGTCAAGTAAGACCGTCCTGGCCCCGCGCCATGCGTGGGGCCGGGTCAGACTGGGCGAGTCGGGCAGGGACCCTCGGGTTCCTGCCCGCGACTGCGTTTCGCAGGGCAATCTTGCGGCGCGCCAGAAGGTGGGGTGACCCGCCGGCCGGGACGGTTGGGCCGGAGCGAAGGGAAGCAGGACGGGCATGAACGCGATCACGAAGTCGTTCACCGGGCGGAAGCGCATCCGGAAGTCTTTCGGGCGGCTGCCCGAGGTGGCGCCGATGCCGAACCTCATCGATGTGCAGAGAGCCTCCTACGAGGCGTTCCTGCAGATGGGGGTGGATCCGGACGCTCGCACGAATACCGGGCTTCAGGAAGTGTTCAAGTCGGTCTTTCCGATCGACGATTTCGCGGGCCGCGGCCGCCTGGAGTTCGTGCAGTACGAGCTCGAAGAGCCGAAGTATGATGTCGAGGAATGCATCCAGCGCGGGCTGACTTTCGCCGCGCCGCTGAAGGTGCGCCTGCGTCTCATCGTGTGGGACGTGGATGAGGACACGGGCTCGCGCTCGGTCCGCGACATCAAGGAGCAGGATGTCTACATGGGCGACATGCCGCTCATGACGGACAACGGCACCTTCATCATCAATGGCACCGAGCGTGTCATCGTCAGCCAGATGCACCGCAGCCCGGGCGTGTTCTTCGACCACGACAAGGGCAAGACGCACAGCAGCGGCAAGTACCTCTTCGCCGCCCGCGTCATCCCCTACCGCGGCTCCTGGCTCGACTTCGAGTTCGACGCCAAGGACATCTGCTACGTCCGCGTGGACCGGAAGCGCAAGCTGCCCGCCACGACGCTGCTCTACGCCCTGGAATCCGCCCGCACCGAGCAGCTCCGCGCCGAGCGCGGCGAGGCCCTGGAGCCGGGCGAGGTCCGCGGCATGGACGCCGAGGAGATCCTCAACACCTTCTACGACCAGGTGGTGTTCCGCCGCGGGCCGAAGGGCTGGAGCCAGCCCTTCCAGCCGGAGGGCTTCCGCGGCCTGAAGCTGATCGAGAACCTGGTCGACGCCGAGAGCGGCGAGGTGGTGGCGGAGCGCGACACCAAGCTGACGCCGCGCCTGGCCCGCAAGATCGCGGAGAACGGCACCAAGGAGGTGCTGGTCTCCCGCGCCGAGCTGCTGGGCCGCTTCGTCGCCGAGGACATGGTGGACCTCACCACCGGCGAGATCTGGGCCGAGGCCGGCGAGGAGCTGACCGAGCCGAAGCTGGCGCAGATCGAGCAGGCGGGCATCGACACCCTGCCGACGCTGGCGACCGGCCAGAATGTCGGCCCCTGGCTGCGCAACACCCTGGCGGTGGACAAGAACGCCACCCGGGACGAGGCGCTGATGGACATCTACCGGGTGATGCGCCCGGGCGAGCCGCCGACGCCGGAGACCGCCGAGGCCCTGTTCCGCGGCCTGTTCTTCGACGCCGAGCGCTACGACCTCTCCACGGTCGGCCGCGTCAAGATGAACATGCGCCTGGGCTTCAGCCTGGACGACGTGCCGGACCACATCCGCACGCTGCGCAAGCAGGACATCCTGGCCACGGTCAAGACGCTGCTCGAGCTGAAGGACGGCAAGGGCCAGATCGACGACATCGACAACCTCGGCAACCGCCGGGTGCGCTCGGTCGGCGAGCTGATGGAGAACCAGTACCGCGTCGGCCTGCTGCGCATGGAGCGCGCGATCAAGGAGCGCATGGGGTCGGTCGATATCGACACCGTCATGCCGCATGACCTGATCAACGCCAAGCCGGCGGCGGCGGCGGTGCGCGAGTTCTTCGGCAGCAGCCAGCTGTCGCAGTTCATGGACCAGACCAACCCGCTGTCCGAGGTGACGCACAAGCGCCGCCTCTCGGCGCTTGGCCCGGGCGGCCTGACGCGCGAGCGCGCCGGCTTCGAGGTGCGCGACGTGCACCCGACGCATTACGGCCGCATCTGCCCGATCGAGACGCCGGAAGGCCCGAATATCGGCCTGATCAACAGCCTCGCCACCTTCGCCAAGGTGAACAAGTACGGCTTCATCGAGACGCCGTACCGCCTGGTGAAGGACGGCAAGATCGTCGGCTCGCCCCGCTACCTCTCCGCCATGGAGGAGGAGAAGCTGGTGGTCGCCCAGGCGGATGCCGAGGTGAACGCCGACAGCGGCGAGTTCCTGTCCGACCTCGTCTCCGTCCGCCAGGGCGGCGACTTCCGGCTGGTGAAGCCGGAAGAGGTGACGGCGATCGACGTCTCGCCCAAGCAGCTGGTCTCCGTCGCCGCGGCGCTGATCCCGTTCCTCGAGAACGACGACGCCAACCGCGCGCTGATGGGCTCCAACATGATGCGGCAGGCCGTGCCGCTGGTGCGCTCCGACGCGCCGCTGGTCGGCACCGGCATGGAAGCGGCCGTGGCGCGCGACTCCGGCGCCACCATCGTGGCCCGCCGCGGCGGCGTGGTGGACAGCATCGACGGCGCCCGCATCGTGGTGCGCGCGACGAGCGAGGAGGACGGCACCACCCGCGGTGTCGACATCTACCGCCTGCGCAAGTTCCAGCGCTCCAACCAGAGCACCTGCATCAACCAGCGCCCGCTGGTGAAGGTGGGCGACCAGGTGGCGGCCGGCGACATCATCGCCGATGGCCCCTCCACCGAGCTGGGCGAGCTGGCGCTGGGCCGCAACGTGCTCGTCGCCTTCATGCCCTGGAACGGGTACAACTTCGAGGACTCCATCCTCATCAGCGAGCGCATCGCCAAGGATGACGTCTTCACCTCGATCCATATCGAGGAATTCGAGGTGATGGCCCGCGACACCAAGCTGGGCCAGGAGGAGATCACCCGCGACATCCCGAATGTCGGCGAGGAGGCGCTCCGCAACCTCGACGAGGCCGGCATCGTCTATGTCGGCGCCGAGGTGAACCCGGGCGACATCCTGGTGGGTAAGGTGACGCCGAAGGGCGAGAGCCCGATGACGCCGGAGGAGAAGCTGCTCCGCGCCATCTTCGGCGAGAAGGCGTCCGACGTGCGCGACACCTCGCTGCGCCTGCCGCCCGGCACGACCGGCACCATTGTGGACGTGCGGGTGTTCAACCGCCGCGGCGTCGACAAGGACGAGCGCGCCATGGCGATCGACCGCGCCGAGATCGAGCGGCTGGCCAAGGACCGCGACGACGAGAAGTCGATCCAGGAGCGGAGCTTCCACTCCCGCCTGCGCGAGCGTCTGCTGAACCAGAAGGCCTCGGGCGGCTTCAAGGGCGTGAAGGCCGGCACCGTCATCAATGACGAGGTGCTGGACCAGTTCGCCAAGGCCACCTGGCGCCAGATCGGCGTGCAGGATGACGCCGTGATGGTCGAGATCGAGGCGCTGAAGCGCGAGTTCGACGCCGCGGTCGAGAAGCTGCAGAAGCGCTTCGAGAGCAAGGTGGAGAAGCTGCAGCGCGGCGACGAGCTGCCGCCCGGCGTGATGAAGATGGTCAAGGTCTTCATCGCAGTGAAGCGCAAGCTGCAGCCGGGCGACAAGATGGCCGGCCGCCACGGCAACAAGGGCGTGGTCTCCCGCGTCGTGCCGGTGGAGGACATGCCGTTCCTGGAGGACGGCACCTCGGTCGACCTCGTGCTGAACCCGCTGGGCGTGCCCTCGCGCATGAATGTCGGGCAGATCCTGGAGACGCATCTGGGCTGGGCCTGCGCCAATATCGGCAAGTCCATCGGCGAGCTGGTCGAGGATTACCGCCGGGCCGGCGCGGCGCGCGAGGCGCTGCTCGACAAGCTCCGCGATGTCTATGGCGACGAGATCTTCGGCCGCGACATCGAGGACATGTCCGAGGACCAGCTGATCGAGCTGGGCGAGAACCTGAAGAAGGGCGTGCCCATCGCGACACCGGTCTTCGACGGTGCCCGCATGTCGGACATCGAGCAGATGCTGGACAAGGCGGGGCTCGACACCTCCGGCCAGAGCCAGCTGACCGACGGCCGCACCGGCGAGATCTTCGAGCGCAAGGTGACGGTCGGCTACATCTACATGCTGAAGCTGCACCACCTGGTGGACGACAAGATCCACGCCCGCTCCATCGGCCCCTACAGCCTCGTCACCCAGCAGCCGCTGGGCGGCAAGGCGCAGTTCGGCGGCCAGCGCTTCGGCGAGATGGAGGTCTGGGCGCTGGAAGCCTATGGCGCCGCCTACACGCTGCAGGAGATGCTGACGGTGAAGTCGGACGACGTGTCCGGCCGCACCAAGGTGTACGAGGCCATCGTCCGCGACCAGGACAGCTTCGAGGCGGGCATTCCGGAGTCCTTCAACGTCCTGGTGAAGGAGTTGAAGTCGCTCGGCCTGAACGTCGACCTGGAGAACCGCCCGGCGTGAGTGCCTCGCCGAGCCTGAACCAAACTTTGCTCAGCCGCGCCGGGTTCGCCCCGGCGCGGCGGCCTCACCTTGAGAGGACGGCCGCATGAACGAGCTGATGAAGATCCTGGGCCAGACCGGCCAGGCGATGACGTTCGATCAGATCAAGATCACCATCGCCAGCCCGGAGCAGATCCGCTCCTGGTCCTACGGTGAGATCAAGAAGCCCGAGACGATCAACTACCGCACCTTCAAGCCGGAGCGGGACGGGCTTTTCTGCGCGCGCATCTTCGGTCCGATCAAGGACTACGAGTGCCTGTGCGGCAAGTACAAGCGGATGAAGTTCCGCGGCATCATCTGCGAGAAGTGCGGCGTCGAGGTGACGCTGGCCAAGGTGCGCCGCGAGCGCATGGGCCATATCGAGCTGGCCTCGCCCGTCGCCCACATCTGGTTCATGAAGAGCCTGCCCTCGCGCGTCGGCCTGATGGTCGACATGTCGCTGAAGGAGCTGGAGAAGGTCCTGTACTTCGAGAGCTACGTGGTTCTCGAGCCGGGCCTGACCGACCTCAAGCTGCACCAGCTGCTGACCGAGGACCAGTACCTCTCAAAGCAGGACGAGTTCGGCGAGGACGCGTTCTCCGTCGGCATCGGCGCCGAGGCGGTGAAGCAGATGCTCGCCGGCATCGAGCTGGACCGCGAGAGCACCCAGCTGCGCGCCGACCTCAAGGAGACCACCTCCGAGGCCAAGCGCAAGAAGCTGGTCAAGCGGCTGAAGATGATCGAGTCGTTCAAGGAGGGCGGTGCCCGCCCTGAGTGGATGATCCTCGACGTCGTGCCGGTGATCCCGCCCGAGCTGCGCCCGCTGGTGCCGCTGGATGGCGGCCGCTTTGCCACCTCCGACCTGAACGACCTGTACCGCCGCGTCATCAACCGCAACAACCGCCTCAAGCGGCTGATCGAGCTGCGCGCGCCGGATATCATCGTGCGCAACGAGAAGCGCATGCTGCAGGAGTCGGTCGACGCGCTGTTCGACAACGGCCGCCGCGGCCGCGCCATCACGGGTGCCAACAAGCGCCCGCTGAAGTCGCTCTCCGACATGCTGAAGGGCAAGCAGGGCCGGTTCCGGCAGAACCTGCTGGGCAAGCGCGTCGACTATTCCGGCCGTTCGGTCATCGTCGTCGGCCCCGAGCTGAAGCTGCACCAGTGCGGCCTGCCGAAGAAGATGGCGCTGGAGCTGTTCAAGCCCTTCATCTACTCGAAGCTCGAGAAGTACGGCCACGCCACCACCATCAAGGCCGCCAAGCGGATGGTGGAGAAGGAGCGTCCCGAGGTGTGGGACATCCTCGAGGAGGTGATCCGCGAGCATCCGGTGATGCTGAACCGGGCGCCGACGCTGCACCGCCTGGGCATCCAGGCCTTCGAGCCGATCCTGGTCGAGGGCAAGGCGATCCAGCTGCACCCGCTGGTCTGCACCGCCTTCAACGCCGACTTCGACGGCGACCAGATGGCCGTGCACGTGCCGCTGAGCCTCGAGGCCCAGCTCGAGGCGCGCGTGCTGATGATGTCGACCAACAACATCCTCAGCCCCGCCAACGGCAAGCCGATCATCGTGCCGAGCCAGGACATCGTGCTGGGTCTCTACTACCTCTCGCTGGAGACGCCGGAATTCCGCGCGGCCCAGAAGGAGCTGGAGGAGATCAGGGCGCTGATCGCCGGCACCGACGGCAAGGCGCCCGAGGCGCTGGGCGCGGCGGAGAAGCGGGCGCTCAACCACCGCCCCTATGTCTTCGGCGACCTCGGCGAGGTGGAGCAGGCGCTGGCCGCTGGCTCCATCACCCTGCACACGGCCGTCATGGCCCGCGTGCCGGCGCCGCTGGAGGGCAATCCGAAGCGGCATGAGACGGTGCTGACCACGGCCGGGCGCATGATGATGGGCGCGCTGCTGCCGCGCGACCCGCGCACGCCCTACAGCCTGGTCAACCGTCAGCTCACCAAGAAGTCCATCTCGGACGTCATGGACGCGGTGTACCGCCATTGCGGCCAGAAGGAGTCGGTGATCTTCGCCGACCGCCTGATGGCGCTCGGCTTCCGCCAGGCGGCCAAGGCCGGCATCTCCTTCGGCAAGGACGACATGATGATCCCCGCCGAGAAGGAGGGGCTCATCGCGCGCACCAAGGCCGAGGTGAAGGAGTTCGAGCAGCAGTACCTCGACGGCCTGATCACGGCGGGCGAGCGCTACAACAAGGTGGTCGACGCCTGGTCGCGCTGCACGGACGAGGTGGCGGGCGCGATGATGAAGGAGATCTCCAAGCAGGAGATCGGCCGGCCCATCAACAGCGTCTGGATGATGTCGCATTCCGGTGCCCGTGGCTCGCCGGCGCAGATGCGCCAGCTGGCCGGCATGCGCGGCCTGATGGCCAAGCCCTCGGGCGAGATCATCGAGCAGCCGATCATCGCGAACTTCAAGGAGGGCCTGTCCGTCCTGGAGTACTTCAACTCGACCCACGGCGCCCGCAAGGGCCTCGCGGACACCGCGCTGAAGACCGCGAACTCCGGCTACCTGACCCGCCGCCTGGTGGACGTGGCGCAGGACTGCATCATCGTCGAGAACGACTGCGGCACCGAGCGCGGCATCACCGTGCGCGCCGTGATGGATGGCGGCGAGACGGTCTCCTCGCTCTCCGAGCGGATCCTCGGCCGGACCGCGCAGCGCGACATCGCCGACCCGGCGACGGGCGAGGTTCTGCTGCCGCGCAACACGCTGATCGACGAGCCGAGCGCCGACCTGATCGAGAAGGCGGGCGTCGAGGAAGTCTACATCCGCTCCGTGCTCACCTGCGACGCGCGCTCCGGCGTCTGCGGCTTCTGCTACGGCCGCGACCTGGCGCGTGGCACCACGGTGAACATCGGCGAGGCTGTCGGCGTCATCGCCGCGCAGTCGATCGGCGAGCCGGGCACGCAGCTGACCATGCGTACCTTCCACATCGGCGGCGCGGCGCAGCGTGGCGCCGAGCAGTCGGCGGTGGAGGCGACCAGCGACGGCACCGTGGCCGTGCTGAACCGCAACGTCGTGGCGAACAGCCAGGGCGTGCCGATCGTGATGTCGCGTAACTGCGAGATCGTGCTGTCGGACGCCAATGGCCGCGAGCGCGCCCGCTACCGCGTGCCCTACGGCGCGCGCCTGCTGGTGCTGGAGGACGGCGCGGAGGTGACGCGCGGCCAGAAGCTGGCCGAGTGGGACCCCTTCACCCTGCCGATCATCACCGAGAAGGCGGGCACCGTCGAATATGCCGACCTGATCGAGGGCATCACCCTCGTCGAGCGGCAGGACGAGGTGACCGGCCTCTCCTCCCGCGTGGTGGTGGACTACAAGCAGGCGGCGAAGGGCGCCGATCTGCGGCCCCGCATCATCCTGAAGGATGAGAAGGGCGGGATCGTCAAGCTCGCCAACGGTGCCGAGGCCCGGTACTTCCTGTCGCCGGACTCGATCCTCTCGGTCGACAACGGCGCCCAGGTCCAGGCCGGCGACGTGGTGGCCCGCCTGCCGCGCGAGAGCTCCAAGACGCGCGACATCACCGGCGGTCTGCCGCGCGTGGCCGAGCTGTTCGAGGCCCGCCGCCCGAAGGACCACGCGATCATCAGCGAGATCGACGGGCGCGTGGAGTTCGGCAAGGACTACAAGGCCAAGCGCCGCATCCTGGTGGTGCCGGAGCAGGTGGGCGACGAGCCGCCCGTGCCGCGCGAGTACCTGGTGCCGAAGGGCAAGCACGTCTCGGTGCAGGAAGGCGACTATGTGAAGGCCGGCGACCCGCTCGTCGACGGCCCGCGCGTGCCGCACGACATTCTGCGCGTGCTGGGCGTCGAGGCGCTGGCGAACTACCTGGTGAACGAGATCCAGGACGTCTATCGACTGCAGGGCGTGAAGATCAACGATAAGCATATCGAGGTGATCGTCCGCCAGATGCTGCAGAAGGTGGAGATCCTGGATCCGGGCGACACCACCTTCCTGGTGGGCGAGACGGTCGAGCGCATCGAGTTCGAGATCGAGAACGAGAAGCTGCTCGCCCGCAAGGAGCGCCCGGCGCGTGCCGAGCCGGTGCTGCAGGGCATCACCAAGGCCTCGCTGCAGACCACCAGCTTCATCTCGGCCGCCTCCTTCCAGGAGACCACCCGGGTGCTGACCGAGGCGGCGGTGGCCGGCAAGGTCGACTACCTGGCGGGCCTGAAGGAGAACGTCATCGTCGGCCGGCTGATCCCGGCCGGCACGGGCTCGGTGATGAACCGCCTGCGGGCGCTTGCCGCCCAGCGGGACGGCCAGCGCCTGCCGGGCCAGGGCGCGCTGCCCAAGCCGGGCAGCCAGGCCGCCGAGTAAGCGGATCAGGCCGCGGGGAGGGGGTCTCTCTCTCCCCGCGGCCGCTTCGGGGGTGCCCCTTGCGGGGATTCACGCCCCCACAAACCCGGCCCTGCGCCGGGTGCATGGGAGCCGGGCCTTTCAAGGGCCCGGATTCAGGTGTTCGGGGGTGCGGCGCGCTTGACTCATTGGGGGTCGGGGCGTAGGTTCCGCGCCCTCGACGGGGCTTTGTCCGCCATAGGGACATAGCTTGCGGAGTTCTGGACGACAGGTTCTGGGCAACCGGCGCCGCCTCTACTTCAGGGGCTGAGGCCGGGGGCGGGACAAGCCCGAGGGGTGGCGCTGCTGCGCCGCCTTTGCGGGCGCTCTTGCTTGTCAAGGGCCTGGGCGTTCGAAATAGGGCACGAAGGGGCGTCATGCCGACGATCAACCAGCTCATCGCCACGGGGCGTGAGCCCAAGCCGAGCCGTAATAAGGTTCCGGCCCTGCAGGGCTGCCCGCAGAAGCGTGGCGTCTGCACGCGCGTTTACACCACCACTCCGAAGAAGCCGAACTCGGCGCTGCGTAAGGTGGCCAAGGTTCGCCTGGTGAACGGCCACGAGGTCGTGAGCTACATCCCGGGTGAGGGTCACAACCTGCAGGAGCACTCGGTGGTGCTGATCCGCGGCGGGCGCGTGAAGGACCTTCCCGGCGTACGCTACCACATCCTGCGCGGCGTTCTGGATACGCAGGGCATCGCCAAGCGGCGCAAGCGGCGCTCGCTGTACGGCGCGAAGCGGCCGAAGTAAGGGAAGAGAGCGATGTCGCGTCGCCACAGCGCCGAGAAGCGCGAAGTTCTGCCGGATCCGAAGTTCGGTGACATCGTCCTCAGCCGTTTCATGAACGTGCTGATGTATGACGGCAAGAAGAGCACGGCCGAGCGTATCGTCTACGCCGCCATGGACACCCTGAAGCGCCGCGGCGGTCCGAACAGCGACCCCCTGCGCCTGTTCCATGAGGCGATGGACAACGTGAAGCCGGCCGTCGAGGTCCGCTCCCGCCGCGTCGGTGGTGCCACCTACCAGGTGCCCGTCGAGGTCCGCCCGGAGCGCCGCCAGGCTCTGGCCATCCGTTGGCTGATCGAGTCCGCGCGCAAGCGTGGCGAGCACACCATGGAAGAGCGCCTCTCCTCCGAGCTGATGGACGCGGCCAACAACCGCGGCACGGCCGTGAAGAAGCGCGAAGACACGCACCGGATGGCAGAGGCCAACAAGGCCTTCAGCCACTACCGCTGGTAACGACACCCGATCGGGGACTGAAGACAATGGCGAAAGCTAAGTTTGAGCGGAACAAGCCGCACTGCAACATTGGTACGATCGGGCACGTGGACCATGGCAAGACGTCGCTGACGGCGGCGATCACCAAGGTTCTGGCGAAGTCGGGCGGTGCGTCGTTCACGGCGTACGACCAGATCGACAAGGCTCCCGAGGAGCGCGCGCGCGGCATCACGATCTCGACCGCTCACGTTGAGTACGAGACGGCGAACCGCCACTACGCGCATGTCGACTGCCCCGGCCACGCCGACTACGTGAAGAACATGATCACGGGCGCGGCGCAGATGGACGGCGCGATCCTGGTGGTCTCGGCGGCCGACGGCCCGATGCCGCAGACGCGCGAGCACATCCTGCTGGCGCGCCAGGTTGGCGTGCCTGCGCTGGTGGTGTTCCTGAACAAGTGCGACATGGCCGACCCCGACCTGCTGGAGCTGGTCGAGATGGAGGTGCGTGAGCTGCTGTCGAGCTACCAGTTCCCGGGCGACGACATCCCGGTGATCAAGGGCTCGGCGCTGATGGCGCTGGAGGACAAGTCTCCGGAGCTGGGCGAGAACGCGATCCTCGAGCTGATGGCGGCGGTGGACAGCTACATCCCGCAGCCGGAGCGCGCCAAGGACCTGCCGTTCCTGATGCCGGTCGAGGACGTGTTCTCGATCTCGGGCCGCGGCACGGTGGTGACGGGGCGCGTCGAGCGCGGCATCGTCAAGGTCGGTGAGGAAGTCGAGATCGTCGGCCTGAAGGCCACGGTGAAGACGACGGTGACCGGCGTCGAGATGTTCCGCAAGCTGCTGGACAGCGGCGAGGCGGGCGACAACATCGGCGCGCTGCTGCGCGGCACGAAGCGCGAGGACGTGGAGCGCGGCCAGGTTCTGGCCAAGCCCGGCTCGATCACGCCGCACACGCAGTTCAAGGCCGAGGCCTACATCCTGACGAAGGAAGAGGGCGGCCGCCACACGCCGTTCTTCACCAACTACCGCCCGCAGTTCTACTTCCGCACGACCGACGTGACGGGCGTGGTGAAGCTGCCCGAGGGCGTCGAGATGGTGATGCCGGGCGACAACGTGGCGATGGACGTCGAGCTGATCGCCCCGATCGCGATGGACCAGGGCCTGCGCTTCGCCATCCGCGAGGGCGGCCGCACCGTCGGCGCCGGCGTCGTCGCCTCCATCAGCAAGTAAG
>NZ_JCACVY010000095.1:0-16774 GCF_058833935.1 Roseomonas sp. TS2
TGTCGCACGGCAGCGCCCGCAGCAATTGCCACCCTGCTACGCCTGCCTTTATATGGCGCCGGCGCACGGTGTTGCAGCGCGGCTTCGCGCGTGGCCGTCGCTGCCGCAGTTCTGCGGACAGGGATTAGCGGTCGGCCCGCCTGCCAGGATATCGGGGCGGCCGCCAAAAGGGACGATGAGGCATGGCCGATACGCTTGCGCCGAGCAGCTCCCCCGAAATGGGTGGCGCCCATGGGGAAGGTGCCCATGGCCCCGACCAGGGCACCAAACGGGACTTCCTAAAACTGGCGGCGGGCTCCTTCGCGGCGGTCGGCGTGGGCGCCATCGTCTGGCCGTTCATCCACTCGATGAACCCCGCCAAGGACGTGCTGGCGCTGGCCAGCACCGATGTGAACCTCGCCCACATCACCGAGGGCCAGGCCGTGACCGTGATGTGGCGCGGCAAGCCGGTCTTCGTGCGCCACCGCACGGCGCAGGAGATCCAGGAGGCCGAGACCGTGCCGCTGGGCGAGCTGCGCGACCCGCAGCCGGACAGCGCCCGCGTGGAGCGCAAGCCCTGGCTGGTGGTGCTGGGCGTCTGCACCCACCTGGGCTGCGTGCCGCTGGGCCAGCGGCCGACCGACGCCCGCGGCGATTTCGGCGGCTGGTTCTGCCCCTGCCATGGCAGCCACTACGACACCTCCGGCCGTATCCGCCGCGGCCCGGCGCCGACGAACCTTGCGGTTCCGGAATACAGCTTTACCTCCGATACCCAGATCCGCATCGGCTGAGGACCGCACCCCATGGCATCCGGCCTGCACGAGAGCAGCTTCACAAACCCGGTGGTGCGCTGGATCGACCAGCGCATGCCGGTGTTCACCATGATGCAAAAGGAGTACGGGACCTTCCCGACTCCCCGGAATTTCAACTACTTCTGGAATTTCGGCGCGCTGGCGATGATCAACCTGATGATCATGATCGCCACCGGCATCTTCCTGGCCATGAACTACACCGCGCATACCTCGCTCGCCTTCGAGAGCGTGGAGCGCATCATGCGCGACGTGAACTACGGCTGGCTGATCCGCTACGTTCACATGAACGGCGCCAGCATGTTCTTCATCGTGGTGATCGTGCACATCTGGCGCAACCTCTACTACGGCTCCTACAAGGCGCCGCGTGAGCTGCTCTGGATGCTCGGCGTCACCATCTTCCTGCTGATGATGGCCACCGCCTTCATGGGCTACGTGCTGCCCTGGGGCCAGATGTCCTTCTGGGGCGCCACCGTCATCACCAACCTGTTCTCCGCCATCCCGCTGGTGGGCGACGCCATCGTGACCCTGCTGTGGGGCGGCTTCTCGGTCGACAACCCGACGCTGAACCGCTTCTTCAGCCTGCACTACCTGCTGCCCTTCGTGATCGCCGGCGTGGTGTTCCTGCACATCGCCGCGCTGCACATCACCGGCTCCAACAACCCGCTGGGCATCGAGCCTAAGGGTCCGCAGGACACGCTGCCCTTCCACCCCTACTACACCATCAAGGACAGCGTCGGGATCATCGTCTACCTGATCGTCTTCGCCTTCCTGGTGTTCTTCAGCCCGAACTACCTGGGCCACCCGGACAACTACATCCCGGCCAACCCGCTGGTGACGCCGGCGCACATCGTGCCCGAGTGGTATTTCCTGCCCTTCTACGCCATCCTCCGCGCGGTGCCGAACAAGCTCGGCGGCGTGCTGATGATGTTCGGCGCCATCGCCATCCTGTTCGTGCTGCCCTGGCTGGACCGCTCGCCGGTGCGCTCCATGCGCTTCCGCCCGATCGCCAAGTGGTTCCTGATGCTGTGGGGCGTGAACTTCTTCGTCCTGATGTGGGCGGGCGGCATGCCGGCCGAGGGCGTCTACGTGCTGATCGCCCGTCTCTCCACGGCCTACTACTTCGCCTACTTCCTGGTGATCCTCCCCCTGCTGGCGAAGATCGAGCGGCCGCTCCCGCTGCCTGAGAGCATTGCCAAGGCCGTGCTGCGTGGCGGCGGCCCCCTGCCCGGCGCCGCCGTGGCCAAGCCCATGGAGAAGGCATGATGCCGGTGCGTAAACTTCCCGCCCTGAAACTGAAGGCGGCGGCCCTCGCCGCCGCCCTCTCCCTCGGGCTGATGGCCGCACCCGGCGCTCAGGCGGCGGAAGGGCATATCGAGATCCCCGACACCCGCTACTCCTTCGACGGGCTGTTCGGCACCTTCGACCGGGGCGAGCTGCAGCGCGGCTTCCAGGTCTACAAGGAGGTCTGCGCGGCCTGCCACTCGATGCGGCTGCTCTCCTACCGCAACCTGCGCGACATCGGGCTCTCCGCCGAGCAGGTGGCGGCCGTCGCGGCCAGCTACCAGATCCAGGACGGCCCGAACGACGATGGCGAGATGTTCGAGCGCCCCGGCCGCGCCTCCGACCGCTTCCGCCGTCCCTTCCCCAATGACGCGGCGGCGCGCGCGGCGAACAACGGCGCCCTGCCGCCCGACCTGTCGGTGATCGTCAAGGCCCGTGTCGGCGGCGCGGACTACATCCATGCGCTGCTGACCGGCTACGAGGACCCGCCGCCCGCCGGCGTCACCGTCATGGAGGGGATGTACTACAACAAGTACTTCCCCGGTCATCAGATCGGCATGGCGCCGCCGATCAACAGCGACGGCCAGATCCAGTACGCCGACGGCACCCGCGCCACGGTGGACCAGATGACGCGCGACGTCTCGGCCTTCCTGGCCTGGGCGGCCGAGCCGGAGCTGGAGACCCGCCGCGCCATGGGCGTGCGCATCATCCTGTTCCTGATCATCCTGGGCGGCCTGACCTATGCCGTGAAGCGGAAGATCTGGGCCCGCGTCGGCGGCGACCCGGTCACGTAACCTGCACGGGATCGCCCACCGGGAGCGGTCCCTGCCGCAGAGATCTTGAGCGAATCAGGGGCCGCCCGCCCGGGCGGCCCTTTTCCACGCCCGGCGCCACGCGCGCGCCCCGGCCGACACCCACCGGAGGGACATCCGATGAGCCAGACCCCCAGCAGCGAGACCATCGAGCCGGTCATCGGCCTGATCGGCGGCTCCGGCCTGTACGACATCGACGGGCTGGAGGAGCGCGAATGGCGCCGCATCGACAGCCCCTGGGGCGAGGCCTCGGATGAGCTGCTGTTCGGCCGGCTGGGGGGCGTGCGCTGCGTCTTCCTGCCCCGCCACGGGCGCGGCCACAGCGTGCCGCCCTCGGCGCTGAACTACCGCGCCAATATCGACGTGCTGAAGCGCGCGGGCGTGACGGAGATCCTCTCCCTCTCCGCCGTCGGCTCGCTGAACGGCGACCTGCCGCCCGGCACCTTCGTCATCGTCGACCAGTTCATCGACCGCACCTTCGCCCGCCAGAAGAGCTTCTTCGAGACGGGCTGCGTGGCGCATGTGTCGGTGGCGCACCCGGTCTGCCCGCGCCTCGGCGACGCGGCGGAGGAGGCGGCGCGCGAGATCGGCCTGAAGCACAAGCGCGGCGGCACCTACCTGGTGATGGAAGGCCCGCAATTCTCCACCAAGGCGGAGAGCGAGCTGTACCGCGCCTGGGGCTGCGACGTCATCGGCATGACCAACATGCCCGAGGCCAAGCTCGCCCGCGAGGCGGAGCTCTGCTACGCCACCATCGCCATGGTGACCGATTTCGACTGCTGGCACCCGGACCACGAGCATGTCTCGGTCGAGGCGGTGGTGAAGGTGCTGCACGCCAATGCCGACCGCGCCAAGGCGCTGGTGAAGGCGGTGGTGCCGCGGCTGGGCGCGCCGCGCGGCGCCTGCCCGGCGGGCTGCGACCGGGCGCTGGAATACGCCATCGTCACCCCGCCGGAGAAGCGCGACCCGGCGCTGATGGCGAAGCTGGACGCCGTGGCCGGCCGCGTGCTGCGCGGCTGAGGGCGCCACGCCCGCGCAGGCCGGGGCAGGGGCCGGGGAGGTCCGCTTCCCCGGCCTTTTCCGTCAGCGGCAGACCCGCTCCAGCGCGGCGATGAGGTCGTGCGGGTCGTAGGGCTTGGCCAGGACCGGCACGTTGCGGTGCCGTTCCGGCAGCCCCGCCGCGCCGTAGCCGGTGGCGACGACGAAGGGAATGGCGTGCGCCACCAGCCGGTCCGCCACGGGGATGGAAGCCTGGCCGGCGAGGTTGATATCGAGCACGGCGGCTTCCGGATGCTCCGAATCGAACAGCGCCATGGCCTCCTCCACCGTCGCGGCCGGACCAAGAACGTGGGCTCCGGCCTCCAGCAGCGCATCCTCGACCAGCATCGCAATCAGCGCCTCATCCTCGACGACCAGAATGCGGCGGCCGTTCAGTCCGCTCATGCGGTTTCCTCTTCAACTTGGGGCCCATTCACGGGACGAAAGCGAATCGCTGCCTCGAAGCCAGTCTCGGCATAGGTTAAGGTGACGGAGGAACCCAGACCCAGCTCCGCTGGCAAGCCCCTTTCAAGCATGCGGCTGCCAAAGCCGCGGCGGAGGGGCTGCCGGGCTGGCGGGCCATTCCGCTCCTGCCAGTCCAGCTGCACCATTCCGTCCGGCAGGCCCTGCCAGCGTACCAGAATGCGCCCCTCGGCACGGGTCAGGGCACCATGCTTCGTGGCATTGGTGGCCAGTTCATGCAAGGCCAGCGCCAGGCCCAGCGTCTGGCGGGGTGCCAGCCACACCGCGGGGCCGCTGATGGCCAGCCTCTCCTCGCCGTTCTCGGCCGCCGCCTGCCAGGGTGCGAGGGCGGCGCGCGCCGTGTCCTCCAGCGTGGCGCCGCGCCAGGTGCGGGCCGTCAGCAGGTCGTGCGCGCGCGCCAGCGTCAGCAGGCGCGCCTGGAAGTCCTTCAGGAAGCGCGGCATCGCGTCCGGGCTCTCGCCGGCGGTGCGGGCCGTCTGCAACGCCAGGGAATGCACCGTGGCCAGGGTGTTCTTGACCCGGTGGTTCAGCTCGCCGAGCAGCAGGATCTGCCGCGCCTCGGCCGCCTTGGCCGCCGTCACGTCGCGCGCCAGCCCGCCGCGCCGCGTCATCACCCCCCGCGCGTCGAGGATGGGGAAGCCGATGTCGCGGATCCAGCGCATGCCGCCATCCGGCCGCAGGATGCGGTATTCGGCGTCGAACCGGCCGGATTGCAGCGAGCCGCGCCAGTCCTCCAGCACGCGGTCGCGGTCGGACGCGTGGATCGAATCGGCCCAGACGACCTTGTCGGCCAGCAGGCGCTCCTGCGGGATGCCCCAGATCTGCTCGAAGGCGGGGCTGATGAACTCCACCTGCGTGCCGTCCGCATTGGTCATCCACATCACGTCCGGGCTGGCCTCGGCGAAGCGGCGGAAGCGGCTTTCCGAGGCCGCCAGCGCCGCCGCGGAGCGCACCGCCGCCTCGCGCGAGGCGGTCTGGGCCGCCACCTGGCGCGCCAGCTCCTCGCGCGCCTCGGCCAGTTCCGACACGTCGGTCACGGCGCCGATCCAGCGCAGGATGGTGCCCTCGCTGCCGCGCACCGGCAGGGCGCGCACCACGCACCAGCGCCAGCCGCCCTCGGCGCGCAGCAGCCGCAGCTCGGCCGAGAAGGCCTCGCCCCGCCGCAGCGCCCGCTGCCAGGCACGCTCGGCCCGCCCCTGGTCGCGCGGGTGGACGATGCGGGCCAGCGACTCCATGGCGAGGCCGGGCGGCAGGCCGGTGAAATCCTGCAGGCGCGGATTGACATAGTCGATCCGCCCGTCCGGCAGGGTGGACCAGACGATCTGCGGGATCGCCTCGGCGAGGGTGCGGAAGCGCAGCTCGCTCTCGCGCAGCGCCTCGGCGGCGCGGCGCTCGGCGTCGATGTCCGACAGGGCGACCACCGCCCCGGTGACGCGCCCCTGCGCGTCGCGCACCGGCGCGGCGGCGGCGCGCAGCCAGACCATGGAGCCGTCGCCGCGGCGGAGCTGGAACTCGCCATTGGCCGGCAGCCCCGTCAGCAGCGCGCGGCCGAGCGGGAACTCCATGCCGTCCACCCGCCGCCCATCGGCATGGTAGCACTCCCAGTCCTCCCGGTAGGCCTCGACGGCGGCGGAGAGGGGGACGGGCCGGCGCAGGATCTCCTCCATGCGCCGGTTGCCGAGCAGGATGCGCCCGCCCGGCGCCTCGGCCAGCAACATGCCGACGGAGACGTTCTCCAGCACCGCCTTCAGCCGCGCCTCGCTCTCGCGCAGCGCCGCCTGGGCGGCGCGCTCATCGCTGACATCGCGGAAGAACAGGGACATCCCCTCGGTGGAGGGATAGATGTCGGCCGCGATCCAGCGGCCGAGCGCGGGGTGGAAGGCGGTGGCGCTCTGCGGCGTGCCCTCGGCCACGGCGCGCTGGCAGGCGGCGCCGAAGGGGCCGGCCTCCCAGCCGGGGAAGCTCTCATGCAGCGGGCGGCCGATGCCGGGGCATTGCGGCCCCATCTGCGCCCGGGCGCGGCCGTTCATGTAGAGGACGGTGCCGTCGCGGTCGAGCACCAGCACGCTGTCATGCGTGCTCTCCAGCACGGTCTGCAGCCGGACGTTGAGGGCGATGCGCTCGGCCTCCAGCGCGTCGCGCTCGGTGGCGGCGCTGGCCAGGGCGGCGGCGGCGCTGTCGATCTCGCGCAGGCCGGTGGGCGGGAAGGGGGGCAGCGCCACGCCGCGGCCGAAGCTGGCGGCCATGCGCCCCAGCCGCTCCAGCGGCATCGCCATGCGCCGGTCCACCCAGAAGGCCAGCGCGCCGGTGAACAGCAGCAGCATCAGGCCGCCCACCAGCAGCACGGGCGAGAGCAGCCGCAGCAGCGCGCCATCCACCATCTGGCTGGGGAGGCTGACCAGCACCATCCAGGGCGCGCTGTCGACCCGGTGCCAGGCGACGTAGAGGGGGCGGCCATCCGCCGCATTGTCCCGCGCCCAGCCGAGCGGCCGGCCTTCCTGCAGGGCATTCCGCGCGGCGCCGGCATAGGGCGCGGGGGCGCCGCCATCCTCCGGCTCCCGCGGCCGGCGGGCGACGATGTTGCCGGCGGCATCGGCCACCGCCGCCGACCAGCGGGGCGGCAGCTGGGCCCATTCCAGGTGCTGGCCCCACAGCCAGGCCGGGTCGATGGTGGCCACCAGGAAGTATTCGGGCGGGCCCCCCTCGGCCTGCGGGACGGGCTGGGTGATATCGACGCCCTGGGGCGCGCCCGGCCGCTCGGGGGGCTGCAGGCCGGAAATGCCGCGCTGGGGCGGCGCGTCCAGCGCCGCCACGCCGGCCTTCGGGGCTCCGGTCTCCGGGGCTCCGGCCTCCGGGGTTCCTGTCTCCGGGGTTCCGGCGGTGTCGATCAGCACGCGCCCATCGGCGTCGGTCAGCCGCAGCCGCGCCTTCTGCCGCAGCGGCAGGGCGAGGGCCTGGGCCCGGAAGGCGGCCAGGTTGCCCTCCAGCAGGCTGGGCGAGGTGCCGAGCGCCGCCAGCTCCGCCTGCAGGCTGAGCAGGTCACGCTCCAGCATGAAGGCCAGCTCGCGGCTGCGGCCCTGCGCGGCGGTGACGATCCGCGTGCGCTCCGCATCGGCCATCCGCCCGGCGACATGCCCGGCCAGGCCCCAGACCGGCAGCAGCGCGGCCAGGGCGATCAGCAACAGGTGCAGGCGAACGGTGGGGTTCCGGTCCGGAACCGGTCCGGTCATGCTGCTCCTCGCGGTGGCCGGGGTCGATCCATGCTAAGGTTCCATGCGCCGCCCATGGCTGGCGCACAAGGCCCACTCCATCGCCTGCGCGATTTCACCGCGGGTGTTCAGCCTCCCCCGCGCCTCTCGGGCGCGCCTCTCCGGGCGGCGCCTGTCCGGCGGCATGCCGCGCCAGGGGTGCCGGCGCGGCCCTGCATGGCCCCGGCCGGCGTGCCCTCAGGCGGCCTCTGCCCTCAGTCGGCGTACTGGCCGGCGGCCTGGATCACCGGGCGCCACTTGGCGATGTCGGCCGCCCAGAAGGCCTTGTGCGCGGCCGGGGTGGCGCGGTCCTGCGACACCGGCTCGGTGCCGAGATCGGCGAAGCGCTGGACCAGCCGCTCGTCGCGCAGCGCCGCCTGCAGCGCCTTGGAGAGCCGCTCCTGGATCTCAACCGGCGTGCCCTTCGGCGCGTAGAGGCCGTGCCAGATGGTCACCTCCATGCCCGGCAGCCCGGCCTCGGCGCCGGTCGGCACGTCGGGGAGGGAGGCCAGGCGCTGCGGCGTGGTGACCGAGTACGCCTTCACCGCGCCGGCGCGGATGTGGCTGGTGGTGTTGGTGGTCTGGTCGCACATCACGTCCACCGTGCCGGCGATCAGGTCGGTCATGGCCGGGCCGGTGCCGCGGTAGGGCACGGTGGTCATCGGCGCGTCGATCGCCTTCTGCAGCAGCAGGCCGCAGAGATGGCTGGCGGCGCCGATGCCGGCATTGGCGTAGTTGATGCCGGTCTTCTCCTTGCGCACCAGCGCCACCAGCTCGGCCAGGTTGCTGGCCGGCAGGTCCTTGCGGGCGATCACCGTCATCGGCACCTCGGTGACGAGGCCGATCGGCTCGAAGCCGCCCACCGGGTCGTAGGGCAGGCGGCGGTAGAGGGTGGGGGTGGTGCCCATGCCGATGTGGTGCAGCAGCAGGGTGTAGCCGTCCGGCCGGGCCTGGGCGACGCGGCCCGCGCCCAGCGTGCCGCCGGCGCCGCCGACATTCTCCACCACGACGGACTGCCCGAGGTCGCGCGCCATCACCTCCGCCACCAGGCGGGTGACGGTGTCGGTCGGCCCGCCGGCGGCGAAGGGCACGATGATGGAGATCGTGCGGCTCGGATAGTTCGCCTGGGCCTGCGCGGCGGGGGCGGCGCCCAGCAGGGCGGTGCCCAGGGTGCCGAGGCCGGCGGCGAGGGCCGGCAGCGCGGCCAGCAGATGGCGGCGGATCATATGGATATTCTCTCCCGTCTAGGCCGCCCCGGACGTGGAGGCGGGGCGAATCGTCACGCCCGGCCCAACCCGGCCGCGGCGCGCCGATCCTCCCCGATTAGCGTTTCCTTCCCGCAAGGTCAGCCAAAAAACAGCGGCTTGGCGGGTCCTCAGCTGTCCATCTTGAGGGCGGCGATGAAGGCCGATTGCGGGATCTCGACCTTGCCGAACTGCCGCATGCGCTTCTTGCCCTCCTTCTGCTTCTCGAGGAGCTTGCGCTTGCGGGAGATGTCGCCGCCATAGCACTTGGCGGTGACGTCCTTCGACATCGCCGAGATCGTCTCGCGGGCGATGACGCGGCCGCCGATCGCCGCCTGGATCGGGATCTTGAACAGCTGGCGGGGGATCAGCTCCTTCAGCTTCTCGCAGATGGAGCGGCCGCGCCGCTCGGCCTGGGTGCGGTGCGCCATGAAGGAGAGGGCATCCACCGGCTCGTTGTTCACCAGGATGGAGATCTTCACGAGGTCGCCCTCGTCATAGCCGTCCATCACGTAGTCGAAGGAGGCGTAGCCACGGCTGACGCTCTTGAGGCGGTCGTAGAAGTCGAACACCACCTCGTTCAGCGGCAGGCGGTAGACCGCCATGGCGCGGTTGCCGACATAGGTCAGCTCCACCTGCTGGCCGCGCCGCTCGGAGCAGAGCGTCAGGATGCTGCCCAGATGCTCGTCCGGCACCATGATGGTGGCCTTGATCCAGGGCTCCTCGATCTTCTCGATCAGCGTCGGGTCCGGCATGTCGGCCGGGTTGTGCAGGTCGATCGCCTCGCCCTTGTTCGTCGTCAGCTTGTAGACCACCGAGGGGGCAGTCGCGATCAGGTCGAGGTCGAACTCGCGCGAGAGCCGCTCCTGGATGATCTCCAGGTGCAGCAACCCGAGGAAGCCGCAGCGGAAGCCGAAGCCGAGCGCCGCCGAGCTTTCCGCCTCGAAGTGGAAGGAGGCGTCGTTCAGCCGCAGCTTGCCGAGCGAATCGCGCAGCTTCTCGAAATCGTCCGCGTCCACCGGGTAGAGGCCGCACCAGACCACCGGGATGGAGGGCTTGAAGCCCGCCAGCGGCTCGGCCGCCGGGTTGCGGTCGTCGGTGATGGTATCGCCGACATTGGTCTCGGCCACCGTCTTGATGGCGGCGTTGAGGTAGCCCATCTCGCCCGGCCCGAGGTAGTCCACGGGCGTCATCTTGGGGCGGAAGACGCCGACGCTGTCCACCGTCTGGGTGGTGCCCTCGGCCATGAAGCGGATCTTCTGGCCCTTGCGGATGGTGCCGTCCTTCACCCGGATCAGGATGATGACGCCGAGATAGGGGTCGTACCAGCTGTCGACCAGCAGCGCCTTCAGCGGCGCGTCCGGGTCGCCCTGGGGCGCGGGCAGACGGTGGACGATGGCCTCCAGCACGCCCTCGATGTTCAGGCCGGACTTGGCGGAGATCTCCACCGCCTCCGAGGCGTCGAGGCCGATCACGTCCTCGATCTGCTGCTTCACCCGCTCCGGCTCCGCCGCGGGGAGGTCGATCTTGTTGAGGACCGGCACGATCTCGTGGTTGGCGTCGATCGCCTGGTAGACATTGGCCAGCGTCTGCGCCTCGACGCCCTGGGAGGCGTCGACCACCAGCAGCGAGCCCTCGCAGGCGGCCAGGCTGCGGCTCACCTCGTAGGCGAAGTCCACATGGCCTGGGGTGTCCATCAGGTTCAGGACGTAGTCGTTGCCATCCTTGGCCTTGTAGTCGAGCCGGACGGAGGCGGCCTTGATGGTGATGCCGCGCTCCTGCTCCAGCTCCATGCTGTCGAGCATCTGCTCCTTCATGTCGCGCAGCGCGACGGAGCCAGTGGCCTGGATCAGGCGGTCGGCCAGGGTGGATTTGCCGTGGTCGATATGGGCGATGATCGAGAAGTTGCGGATGCGCGACAGGGGGGTATTGGTCATGGGCTTCCGGCGGCGATCGGGGCGGTGGGGTACCCGCCGTGGATTTGACCCCTGCCAATAGGGCAAGCGGCGCCGGATTCAAAGCGGGCGGGGCGTGCCGGATGCGGTTTGGCGCCGCCGCCGCGGCCGGGCGGCGGCCTTGTGGCGACCCCGGGTGGCGGCCCCGGGTGGCGGCCCCGGAACGCAGCAGGGCGCGCCACCGGCGCGCCCTGGTTCGAGGCGGAAGGGAAGGGGGCGCCGGGGCGCCCGCCTCACTCGGCGGCGGCGAGCACGGAGGAGGGCTCGCGGCGGCACAGCCCCTCGTAGAGGGACACATAGTCCTCCGCCATGCGGCGGGCGGTGTAGCGCTGCTCGAAGCGGGCGCGCACGGCGGCGCGGGGCAGCGCCTTCAGCCGGCCGACGGCGCTGATCGCCTCGGCCATGCTGTTCACCGCGAAGCCGGTCACGCCCTCGTCGATCACCTCGGGCACCGAGCCGTGGCGGAAGGCGATGACGGGCGTGCCGCAGGCCATCGCCTCGATCATCACCAGGCCGAAGGGCTCCGGCCAGTCGATCGGCGTCAGCAGGCCGATGGCGCCCGAGAGGAAGCCCGGCTTCTGCGTCTCGTCGATCTCGCCGATGAACTCGATCAGCGGATGCGCCAGCATCGGCTTGATCTTGGTCTCGAAGTAGTCGACGTCCACGCGGTCCACCTTGGCCGCGATCTTCAGCGGCGTGTTGGTGGCGATGGCGATCTCGATCGCGCGGTCGCAGCGCTTCTCGGGGGCGATGCGGCCGAGGAAGGCCAGGTAGCCCGGCGTGACGCCCGGCAGCGGCGTCAGCAGCTTCTCGGGCAGGCCGTGATAGATCGTGCCGGCGAAGCGCGCCTGCGGCAGCGGCAGGCGCTGGTTGTCCGAGATCGAGACCACCGGCACCTCGTTGAAGGTGTCGAACACCGGCTGCAGCTCCGGCAGGTCCAGCCGGCCGTGCAGGGTGGTCACGAAGGGCACGCTCTGCCGCGAGAACAGCGGGAAGGGCAGGTAGTCCAGGTGGAAGTGCAGCAGGTCGAACTCGTGCCGGCGGCGGTAGACCTGCTCCAGCATCAGCGTCAGCGGCGCGTTGGCGTCGCGCACCGAGGGGTCGAGGCGCAGCGCCTTGCGGCACATCGGCGCGAGCTTCGCCTTGGTGATCGAGTCGCCGCTGGCGAACAGCGTCACCTCGTGCCCGAGCTCCACCAGCTCCTCGGTCAGGTAGGACACGATCCGCTCGGTGCCGCCATACAGCTTCGGCGGAACGGCTTCCGTCAGGGGAGCGATCTGCGCGATACGCATTGGGTCCGATCTCCGTTGTCTCTCGAGCCTCTTCTGGCACCTGAATGCGGTCCAGATTCGGCAACCTTCGCCACGATTTCGTCTTGTTGCTGGCGTTCCCTCCGCATGAACGCAGATGCGCCGTGGGCTCACGGTCATGTGCTCCGGAAGTGAGAGGCCACCGCCCATGCCCCGTGCCGACGACAGCGACCTGTTGCGCCTCGCCCGGCGCCCCGTTGGCTTCCTGCTGCGCCACCTGCGGCCGCAGGCGGGCAGCCACGTCGCCATCATGCTGGCGGTGCTGGGGGCGGTGGGCTGCTCCGTGGGGGCGAACTACGCGGTCAAGAACCTGATCGACACGCTCTCGGGCGGCCCGTCCCAGGCGGGCGCGGCGGCGGTGTGGGTGGCCTTCGCCATCCTCGCCGGCATCATCACGGCCGACAACATGCTCTGGCGCGTCGGCGGCTGGATCGCGGCGGACCGCTTCCCGCGCGCCACCGCCTCGATGCGGGCCGAGCTGTTCCGCCACCTCGCCGGCCACTCGCCGGGCTACTTCGCCAACCGCTCGGCCGGCACGCTGGCGGCGCGCATCAGCGCCACCGGCACGGCGGCCTTCACCGTGCTGCAGAACTTCACCTGGCACACCGTGCCGCCGGCGGTGGCCGTCACCCTGTCCATCATCTTCCTCGCCACGGTTGACCCGATCATGGCCGGCTGCCTCGTGGTGGTGGCCGCGGCCCTGGCCGCCGGCGTCGCCTGGCTGGGCCAGAAGGGCGAGGCGCTGCACGACCGCTTTGCCGGCCGCGCCGCGACCGTCGATGGCCAGCTGGTCGATGTGGTGCAGAACTTCTCCCTGGTGCGCGCCTTCGGCGCCTTCGGCCGCGAATCGGCCCGCCTCGACACCGCCCTGGCCGAGGAGAGCGCCGCCCGCCGCGCCAGCCTGCGCTACCTGGAGAAGCTGCGCCTGGTGCATGGCGCCGCCACCGCCGTGCTCACCGCCATGCTGCTGGGCTGGGTGGTGCATCTCTGGCAGCTCGGCCGCGCCACCACGGGCGACATCGTGCTGGTCTGCACGCTCGGCTTCACCATCCTGCACGCCAGCCGCGACCTCGCCATGGCGCTGGTGGACCTGACCCAGTACGTGGCGCGGATGCGCGAGGCGCTGGCCGCCCTGCTGGTGCCGCACGACATGCCGGACGCCGAGAACGCCCATGGCCTGGCCGCGCGCGGCGGCGAGGTGGTGTTCCACAACGTCACCTTCCGCTACCCCTCGGCCCCCGAGGGCAGCGCGCCGGTGCTGCGCAGCCTGGAGCTGGCCATCCAGCCCGGCCAGAAGGTCGGCGTGGTCGGCCGCTCCGGCGCCGGCAAGTCCACCCTGCTGACCCTGCTGCAGCGCCACACCGCGCCGCAGGAAGGCGCCGTGCTGATCGACGGGCAGGACATCGCCCAGGCCACCCGCGAGAGCCTGGCCGACATGATCGCCGTCGTGCCGCAGGACGTCTCGCTGTTCCACCGCACCGTGCTGGAGAACATCCGCTACGCCCGGCCGGACGCCACCGACGCCGAGGTGCTGGCCGCCGCCGAGGCCGCCCGCTGCCGCGACTTCATCGAGGCGCTGCCGGAAGGCTTCGACACCATCGTGGGCGACCGCGGCGCCAAGCTCTCGGGCGGCCAGCGCCAGCGCCTCGCCATCGCCCGCGCGCTGCTGAAGGACGCGCCGATCCTGCTGCTGGACGAGGCCACCTCCGCCCTCGACTCGGAGTCCGAGGCCGAGGTGCAGAAGGCGCTGGACGGGCTGATGCAGGGCCGCACCGTCATCGCCGTGGCCCACCGGCTGGCGACTCTGACCAATTTCGACCGCATCGTGGTGATGGAGGGCGGGCAGGTGGTGCAGGACGGCGCGCCGGACCTGCTGATGCGCCGCCCCGGCCCCTACCAGGAGATGGTGCGCCGCCAGTCCGAGGCGCTGCAGGTCGCGGCCTGACCGCCGCCCCCGGCCCGGGGGCGGACCACCCACCTTCTCAGCCCTGCCGGCTCAGCCCTGCCGGCTCAGCCCTGCCGGCCCGGCCGGTGCCAGCCGGCCGCCGGGCGCCCCGGGCGAGCGTGTTTCCTGCTCCATCGCCCGGCAGCGGCATTGCGGCCGCGGCGCGCACTGGCACTCGCACATCTCCCCCGTGCCGCAGCTCTGGCGGCGGCTCTCGCCATTGCAACTCACGCTGCAGGTGGCGCGCGCCGCGCCGCCCCCCTGGCAGAGCTGCCAGCCGCTTCCCGCAGCCAGGGCCATGCCCGGCAGGAAAAGGCCTGCCAGCACGGGCAGCACGGCAAGCCTGAGATGGACCCGCGGCATGGGCGAGGTTCCTTCCGGTATCACGGGCCTGTGCCATCGGGCCGGCTCGGAATGTAAAGAATTGTGATTGAGGGGCGGGGGCCTGCCGGTATAGATACGATACAAAAATGAACACCGGAGGACGTCTCATGGCCAGTCACAGCACCGCCAGTTCCGAAAGTGCCAGCGAGTCCGGAGAGGCCGCCGCATCAGTCCGCTCCGAGGCTCAAATCTGGGTGGAAGGCGAAGGCAGCAGCTTCGCCTATTCCTCCGCCACCGTGTCGATCGGTGGCAGCCCTGCCGGGGAGGGGGTCCATCAGCAGGCCGAGGCCCATGCCGGCTTCCTTCCGGAGGGAGGCGGCACGGGCACGCTCCCGGAGATCCCGCCAGAGATCCCGCCGGAGATCGCCCCCGAAGACCCGCACGGCCCCTTCCTTCACGCGCTGCCCGCCGAAGAATTGCCGGGCTCCGGCCTGCCCCCGCCGCCCTTCGCGCAGGAGTTCGGCTTCGCCTGAGCGCCAGGTCATCCCCTTCTTGTGATTACGACGGCGAAATATGAGCTTCCCAAACCGTCCGCCTCGAAATACCGTTTCAGTATAAAAATAGAAATGCACATCCCGCGAAGTGGCAGAATGCCTGGAGCGGGATGTGCGACCCTCTCAAAAAAGAGGGTGAAGGAGGAAAAAGATGCGGTGGAGCGAAGCGGCCGCCAGCAGCGGCACGGCAAGTGTCTCATCCTGCGCCGGGCGCCAGATGGGCGCCGCCACCAGCCAGGCCAGCGCCCTGGCCGCCAGCGACGGCACACGGAAGGTGCTGGTGCTGCGCGGGTCGGCGGCCGCGGGGCCGGGCGCCGGAAGCAAGGCCGGGCTGAGCGCCTTCGCGACGATTTTCAGGACATAGCGGGAAGCGAGCGACGCGCGGCACGGCCGCGCCCTGCATCCCCATGCCGGTTTCCGCTCCTGGCCAGGCCAGGATGCGGCACGAGGTGGGCGGCTGACCGCCAGGCGCTGTCACGTTGACGGCCAGCCGCTTACGCCGGGGCGAAAGCCCCATCCTAGCTTCGCTTTGCGGAGCGCAAACTAGAACAGAGGGAACATATCATGCGCAAGATCCTGCTCGCCACCATTGCCGTCGTCGGCCTCAGCGCTCCCGTGCTCGCTGGCCCGTCGGGCAGCTCCTCCGTCGCCGGTTCGGGCAGCTCGGCCACTTCCTCGATCGAGAGCGGCAAGTTCGGCTACGCTGCCGGCGCGACCGGCGCCTTCTCCAGCAACAGCGCCTGGTCGGGCACCGGCCATGGCGCCGGCTCCGGCACGAGCAGCACGAGCGCGAGCGGTGCGGTCGGCAAGACCTCCAACGGCTTCATCGGCAGCACCACCAGCGGCGGCGCCTTCTCCAAGAGCAACAGCTACGGCGGCTGGCGCTGATCTGAACAGGGAGACGCGGGAGCCATGACCATGAGCCGCATGATCCGACGCTTCCGCGTCTTCCTGGTGGTGGGGGCGGCCTTGGCCGCCCTCGCTTCCTCCCCCGCCGCGGCGCAGGAGGTGCAGCGCCAGGAATTCTACCAGCGCAGCGACGTCTACAATTACGGCCTGCCGCGCAACCACCACCAGGCGCCGTCCATCGGCCTCGGCAGCATCTACGGGCTGAACCCCTGCGCCACCGGCGTCTCGCTGGGGGCCACCATGCCGCTCTTCGGCATCGGCGGCGCCTTCAGCACCATCGACGAGGAATGCCAGATCCGCAACAACGTCGCCCTCACCGTCTCCGCCCTGAAGGACGAGGTGCTGGCGCGCGAGATCATGTGCAGCGTCGAGAGCTTCCGCGCGGCGGCCATCCGCATCGGCCGCCCCTGCATCAAGGATGGCGGCGTGCCGATCGCGCTGAGCCACGGCACCAATCCGGAGACCGCCACCGCCTCGCAGCTCATGCCGGTGCCCAGCTCCGGCCTGCCGCCCAGCGCCCTGCCGCCGGTGCCCCCGGCGCAGCCCGCGCCACCCGTCAACGGCAACCCGGCCCCCGGCGGCTTCCGCGGCGCCCGCCTCGCGCCCCGCCCGGCCTTCTGCGAGGTGCCCGGCCTGAACACCGCCCTCTACCCCGAATGCAGCGCCGCGGCCGCACCGCCCCCGGTGGCGCGGCAGGAGGAGGAGCCGGCCCGCGGCGCCCTGCGCGTCCGCGCCGGCACGCCCGAACCCGCCAAGCCGACCCAGACGCGCGCCGCGCTCCCCGCCGCGCCATCCCAGAATGCCCCGGCCCCCTCCGCCGCGGTGCTCGGCCGCGCCGACGGCAATCCCGCCGGCTGCGACAGCACGCCCTCCGCCATAC
>NZ_JCACVY010000096.1:0-16715 GCF_058833935.1 Roseomonas sp. TS2
GGAGCCGCTCGGCATCCGCCACGCGGAGGAGCTGTGGGAGGCCACCCAGGGCGCCGGGGAGAGCTGGGCCTATCTCGGCTACGGCCCCTTCGCCGATTTCGCCGCCTTCCGGAAGTTCCTCGGCGGCTTCGCCACCACGCACGACCCCATCGCCTGGGCGGTGCGGCCGCATCTCTCCGGCCGGGCGCTGGGCTGGCTGACGCTGATGGAGATCCAGCCCGCCAACGCCGCCATCGAGCTGGGCCACATCTGGTTCTCGCCGCGCATGCAGCGCACGCGCGCCGCCACCGAGGCGATGTTCCTGCTGATGCGCCACGCCATGGACGACCTCGGCTACCGGCGGCTGGTGTGGAAGTGCAACGCGCTGAACGCGCCCTCCCGCCGCGCCGCCGCGCGCCTCGGCTTCACCTATGAGGGGGAGCACCGGGCGCATCTGGTGGTGAAGGGGCGGCGGCGCGACACCGCCTGGTTCTCCATCCTCGACGAGGAGTGGCCGGCGCGGCGCGACGCCATCGCCGCCTGGCTGGCGGAGGAGAATTTCGACCATCGCGGCACGGCCCGCAGCAGCCTGCGCGCCGCCCCCGGCTGAGCCGGCGGAAGCGGGGCGGGAACCCGCGGCCGGTTTTCCCGTTTCGGAGGGGAGAATGATGGCCGGACCGGGCCGGCCCCCAATTCCTTCGCCCCGAGGAGCGGACCCATGCCGAACAACCACGATCCCGATCAGATGCGGGCCGCCCTCCAGGCCATCCGGCAGGGGCGGCCAGCGGCGGAGGGCAGGGGCGCGCCGCCCGCCGCCGGGGAAGGCGGGGGCGGCAGGCCCCCCCGGGGCGAGGGCCGCAGGGCGCGGCGGCCGGGCGAGATCCCGGCGCGGGGCTGGGCCAGCATCCTCAAGCGGGCGGTGCTGCAATCCAACGACGACCGGGTGATGACCGAGGCCGCCGGCATCACCTTCTATGCCCTGCTCTCCATCTTCCCCTCCCTCACCGCGCTGGTCTCCGTCTATGGCCTGTTCGCCGACCCCGTGACGGTGTCGAACCACCTGCAGCAGCTCGGCGGCTTCGTGCCGGAGGGCGGCATGCAGATCATCAACGAGCAGCTGCAGCGCCTGACGGGCGGCGAGCCGAGCAAGCTGGGCTTCGGCCTGATCTCCGGCCTGGTGCTGGCGCTGTGGAGCGCCAACAAGGGCACCAAGGCAATGTTCGACGCGCTGAACGTCGTCTATGACGAGCCGGAGAAGCGCAGCTTCATCCGCCTGACGCTGGTCTCGCTGGCCTTCACCCTGGGCGCGCTGGTCTTCATCCTGATCGCGATGGGCGCGGTGGTGGTGCTGCCGGTGGTGCTGCGCTTCGCGGGCCTGGAGAACAGCACGGAATGGCTGCTGCGGCTGGCGCGCTGGCCGCTCCTGCTGCTGGTCATCACCTGCCTGCTGGCCACGCTCTACCGCTTCGGCCCCAGCCGGGAGAAGGCGCGCTGGCGCTGGGTGAGCTGGGGCGGGGTGTTCGCGGCGGTGGGCTGGGCCGCCATCTCCGCCGGCTTCTCCTGGTATGTCGGCAATTTCGGCAATTACGACGCCACCTATGGCTCGCTCGGCGCGGTGGTCGGCTTCATGACCTGGATCTGGCTCTCCGCCATGATCGTGCTGGTCGGCGCCGAGCTGAACGCCGAGATGGAGCACCAGACGGCGCGCGACACCACCACCGGCCCCGAGCAGCGCATGGGCCGCCGCGGCGCCCGCATGGCGGACACCGTCGCCTGAAAGGATGCGGCCTGAGGCGGCACCTGCCGGCGGTTGACGCGGTTTCGTCATCCCGCCGTCAAGCGCCCGCAACAGGGCGGCCCTAACAGCGCCCGCATCGATCCCCGACGGAGTGCTTCCGATGCGCGCAATGCTGTTGGCCGCCACCGCCCTGCTGGGCCTGGCCGGCGCCGCCCAGGCCCAGCCGAAGCTGGAGGCCCGCCTGGCCGGTCATGCCATGCTGCCCGCCTTCACCATGACCCTGCCGCCGGCCGATGCCCCGCGCGACGCGCTGGTCTCCGGCAAGTTCACCGGCGCGGCGCGGGCGGAGCGGCCCGGCAGCATCCCCGGCACCACCGGCCCGGCGCCGGAAGGCCGCCCCACCGGCATCAGCCTGCCCTTCATCGGCCAGCCGGTGCAGGGCTTCTCCGGCATCAAGCCGGTGGAGGGCGAGCCGGGCGCCTACTGGGTGCTGACCGACAACGGCTTCGGCTCCAAGAAGAACAGCCCCGACGCGCTGCTGATGTTCCACAAGGTGCGGCCCGACTTCCGCGCCGGCAGCGTGGCGGTGGAGCGCACCGTGTTCCTCTCCGACCCCGATCGCCGCGTGCCCTTCCGCATCGCCTATGAGGGCACGGAGGCGCGCTACCTGACCGGCGCCGATTTCGACCTGGAGAGCATCCAGCCCATCCCCGGCGGCCAGGGCTTCTGGATCGGCGAGGAGTTCGGCCCCTACCTGATCCGCGTCGACGCCGAGGGGCGGGTGCGGCAGGTGGCCGAGACGCGGCTGGAGGAGAAGGTGATCCGCAGCCCCGACCACCCGGCGCTGACGGTCGCCGCCAGCCCCACCGCCGGCGTGCCCTTCCAGGTGCAGCGCTCGGGCGGCTACGAGGGCATGGCCATGCTGCCCGATGGCAGCCGCCTCTGGGCGCTGCTGGAGAAGCCGGTGCTGACCGCCGAGGGCAAGCCCGAGGGCGCCTTCCTGCGCCTGATCGAGTTCGACACGCAGAAGGCCGAATGGACCGGCCGCAGCCTGAAGTACCGGCTGGAGGCCGGCGCCACCGCCATCGGCGACTTCAACTTCATCGACGAGCGCCGCGCCCTGGTGATCGAGCGCGACAATGGCGAGGGCGACCCCTCCCTGGCCTGCGCCCAGGGGCAGATGCCGGGGCAGACACCGGGGCAGACGCCCCCGGGCTGCTTCGCCAGCCCCGCCCGGCACAAGCGCATCTACCTGGTCGACCTCGGCGCCGCCGATGCGGAGGGCTTCGTGAAGAAGCTCGCCTATATCGACCTGATGGACATCCGCGACCCCGAGGGCGTCGCCCGCCAGCGCGGCGACCGCGCCGCCGATGCCCCGCGCGAGCGCTTCGGCTTCCCCTTCTTCACCATCGAGGACGTGGCGATGGTGGATGCCGAGCACATCATCGTGGCGAACGACAACAACCTGCCCTTCAGCGCCGGCCGCCACCTGACGCGGGCGGATGACAACGAGTTCATCCTGCTGCACGTGCCGGAGCTGCTGCGGACGCGCTGAGTCCGGCGCCCTCCGGCGGGCGGGCGAGAGTCCTTGTGCCTCTTTCGCCCGCCGGAGAGCTTGCCCCCGTCCGGCGGCGCCCTTACGCCTGCGTCAGGATGGCCCGCCTCCCGCCCCTTCCGGGGGAGGGCGGGCCCGCAACCCGAGGAGCCCCGGCGGGGCGGAGACCCTGGATGCCGTTGCGCGACGCGACCCCCGATGACCTGCCGGCGGTCACCGCCATCTATGCCCACCACGTCCTCACCGGCACCGGCACGCTGGAGACGGAGCCGCCGGACCAGGCGGAGATGGCCCGGCGCATGGCGCAGATCCAGGGCGCCGGCTGGTCCTGGCTGGTGGCCGAGGAACAGGGCGAGGTGGTGGGCTTCGCCTATTTCCGCGCCCTCGGCGCGGAGGCCGGCTACCGCTACGCCGCCGAGGACGCGATCTATGTCCGCCACGACGTGCACGGGCAGGGCCTCGGCAAGTCGCTGGTCGCGGCGCTGCTGGAGCGGGCGGAGGCCGCCGGCTTCCGGCAGTTCTTCGCGGTGATCGGCGATTCGGAGAATGTCGGCTCGATCGGGCTGCATCTCTCGCTCGGCTTCCGGCAGGTGGGCATCATGCGCAGCGCCGGGCTGAAGTTCGGCCGCTGGCTGGATGTGGTGACGATGCAGCGCAGCCTCGGCGCCGGGGACCGCACCCTGCCCGAATAAGGCGCGCGCCCCCTCTTTCACACGGCCGTGCCCGGTCCTGGAAACGCCGGCCCGCCGCCCGCATTGAAGAGGGGCAGCGGACGGGGAGGGGGCTTTTGCTCGATCAGCTCGATCAGCTCGACATGGCGGCACGGCGGGTCGTCGCCTCCGTCAACTGGGCGCCGAACTGGGCCGTGAGCCTTGCCGTGCTGGCGGTGGCCGCGCTGACGGCGCGGCTGGTGCACCGGCTGGTGTTCCGCCTGCTGACGCGCCTGGTGCAGGAGCGGGATCTGTTCCTCCGCTCCCTGGTATCGCGCACCGCCGGGCCGGTGCGGCTGGGGCTGGCGGTGTTCGCCCTGTCCATCGCCGCCGGCATCGCGCCGCTGACCGCGCAGCAGGCCGGCATCCTGCGGCATGTCCTGCTGGTCTGCTTCATCGGGCTGGTCGGCTGGGTGATGCTGACGGCGCTGCGGATCTGGACCACCGTCTATCTCCGCCGCTTCAAGCTGGACGCGGAGGACAACCTCCTCGCCCGCAAGCACGCCACCCAGTCCCGCATCCTGCAGCGCGTCGCCGCCTCGCTGATCGTGGTGGTCACCGCCGCGGCGGCGCTGATGACCTTCGACGGGGTGAGGCAATACGGCGTCTCGCTGCTGGCCTCGGCCGGCGCCGCCGGCCTCGTGGTCGGCCTGGCGTTGCAGCCGGTGCTGAAGAACCTGATCGCCGGCATCCAGCTCGCCATCACCCAGCCGATCCGGCTGGAGGATGCGGTGATCGTCGAGGGCGAGTGGGGCAACATCGAGGAGATCTCCTCCACCTACGTGGTGGTGCGGCTGTGGGACTGGCGGCGGATGGTGCTGCCGCTGGCCTATTTCATCGAGCAGCCCTTCCAGAACTGGACGCGCGAAGGCGCGGCGCTGATCGGCACGGTGATGATGTATGTGGACCACACCGCCCCGGTTCCCGCCATGCGCGCCAAGCTGGAGGAGGTGGCCCGCGCCTCCCGCCTGTGGGACGGCCGCGTGGTGAGCCTCCAGGTGACGGACTTCAAGCAGGGCACCATGGAGGTGCGCCTGCTGGTCAGCGCCAGCAATGCCGGCCGTGCCTTCGACCTGCGCTGCGAGGTGCGGGAGAAGATGATCGGCTGGCTGCAGGCCGAGCACCCGCACGCCCTGCCGCGCCAGCGCGCCGAGATCGACCGCCTGCCGCCCGGCGCCGCTTGGCACGACGCGCCCCGCCGCGCCCCGCAGGAGGCCTGAGCGCGCCACCCCTGTCCCGCGCGGCTGTCACGCGGCGGTGAGCGCAGGCTGGGCGGGCGGGATGCTACAGCAGGGGCCGCGGCGCAGGGCGCGTGAAGGCGACTCCGGCCGGGCGCGGCCCGGGGAGACGGGGTTCCAGCCCCTGGCGCCGCGGGAGGAACGACAATGCTCGAGACTGTTCAGGACAGCCGCCGCGCCCTGCTCGGCGTGGCCGCCTTGGCCGCGCTGGCCCCCGCCACGGCCAGCGCGCAGCGCATCTACGGCCCCGGCGCCCCGCCCACCCGCTACCCGGATGCCGACATCGTGGCGCTGGACGAGAAGCGCTTCACCGCGCGCCTCGGCAACAGCAGCATCCGCCGGCTGCACACCGGCATGAGCTGGGCGGAAGGGCCGGCCTGGCACGCCACCGGCCGCTTCCTGATCTGGTCCGACATCCCGAACGACGAGTGCCTGCGGCTGACGGAGGAGAACCTGCATGTCTCCCGCCGCTTCCGCAGCCCCTCCGGCTATTCCAACGGCAACACCTTCGACCGCGAGGGACGGCAGATCGCCTGCCGCCACTTCCACCGCGACGTGGTGCGCTACGAGCCGGACGGCCGGCTGACCATCCTGGCCGCGCAGGGCCCGGACGGCCCCTTCAACGCGCCCAACGACGCCGTGGTCCACCCCGGGGACGGCGCCATCTGGTTCACCGACCCCGGCTATGGCGCGCTGATGGACTACGAGGGCAACCGCCTGCCCGAGGCCGCCAACTCCCCCCGCCCGCTGATCAAGGAGGCGGTCTACCGCATCGAGCCCGGCGGTGGCCGCGTCGAGAAGGTGGCGGACCAGCCCTTCAAGCCGAACGGCCTGTGCTTCAGCCCGGACTACCGCACCCTCTACGTGGCCGACACCGGCCGCAGCCACTACCCCGATGCCAAGAGCATCGTCTGGGCCTTCGACGTGCAGGGCGCCCGCCTCGCCAATCCGCGCACCTTCTGCAGCATGGAGATGGACGGGAAGACCGGCATGGCCGACGGCATACGCTGCGACGAGGCGGGCAATCTCTGGGTCGGCGCCGGCTGGGTGGGGGATGGCTATGACGGGGTGCATGTCTTCGCCCCCGACGGCCAGCGCATCGGGCTGATCAAGCTGCCGGAGATCTGCGCCAATCTCTGCTTCGGCGGCACGCGGCGGAACCGCCTGTTCATGACCGCCGGCCAGTCTCTCTACATGGTGCCGGTGGAGACCCGCGGCGCGCATTTCTGCTGACAGGCAGAAAGAAGAAGGGGGGCGCGGGGGGAATTCATTCCCCCCGCCCTTCGAGCCGGAACCGCGCCTGAGCCACACTGTCGCTGTCCAGCGCCGCCCGGATGGCGGCTTCTCCCTCCCCGGTCCTGACCACGGCGAGGATGGCATCGAACCAGGGCGCCTCGCCCCGGGTGCGGGCGAGGAACAGCCGGTCCAGCGCGATGGCCACGGGATTGCGCGGCTGGCAGCAGGCGCAGCCGATGGGGTGCGGCGTGGCGGGCGGCGCGGCGAAGCGCTCGACACGCGCCGGGCTTTGCGGCAAGGGGGCGCCGTCCTCGGCCAGCACCGTGGCCCCTGGGGGGGCGTCGGCGGCATCCAGCAGGCGGACGGGGGTTCGGGCATCGACGGACCAGCGCATGGCGCTAGACATAAAGAAGTCTTTATGTCATCCGCAAGCCCATGGAGACCCTGCTGGCGCAATTGCGCGCCACCGCCGAACCGACCCGCCTGCGCCTGCTGGCCCTCTGCGCCCGCGGCGCCTTCTGCGTGTCCGAGCTCTGCGCCATCCTCGGCCAGAGCCAGCCGCGCCTCTCCCGCCACCTGAAGCTGCTGGTCGAGGCCGGGCTGCTGGAGCGGCTGCCGGAGGGCGCCAATGTCTATTTCCAGCTCTCGCCCGAGGCGGCGCTGATCCGCCAGGTGCTGGCCCGGCTGCCGGAGGAGGAGCCGGTGGTGGCGGCCGACCGCCGCGCCGCCGCCCGCATCGCCGCCGAGCGGGCGCGCGCCGCCTCCGAGGCGTTCCGCCGCGACGGCGCGGACTGGGACGAGATGCGCGCCCTCGACCTGCCGGCCGCCGCCATCGAGGACGCGCTGCTGGCGCTGCTGCCTGACGGATTGGGCCGGGTGGCCGATATCGGCACCGGCACGGGCCGGCTGCTGGAGGTGATGGCGCCGCGCGCCGGCGCCGTGCTGGGGCTGGATGCCAGCCGCGAGATGCTGGCCCTGGCCCGCGCCCGCCTTGGCGAGCGGAACCTCGCCAATGCCAGCGTGCGGCTGGCCGACATGTACCGCCTGCCGCTGCCCGATGGCGGCTTCGACGCCGCCACCTTGCAGATGGTGCTGCACTATGCCGAGGACCCGGCCGCCGCGCTGGCCGAGGCGGCGCGCATCCTGCGCCCCGGCGGGCTGCTCGTGGTGATCGACCTGGCGCCGCATGGGCGGCAGGACGTGCTCTCCGGCCTCGCGCATCGCTGGCCCGGCTTCGACGATGCCGGGCTGGCCGGCTGGCTCGGCGCCGCCGGCTGCGCGCCGCTGCCGCCGGTCGAGATCGCCGGCCCGCTGCCGGTCCGGCTCTGGCCGGCGCGCCGGCTGGCCGTGCCGGTGGCCGCCCTGGCCGAAACCACCCTGACCTTCTGACACGAAAAGGCCCCCCTCCATGGCCCGTCCGCCCCTGCTCGAAGCCCTGCGCGACCGTGTCCTGCTCTGCGATGGCGGGATGGGCAGCCGTGTCCAGGCGCTCACCCTCGATGTCGAGAAGGATTACTGGGGCAAGGAGAACTGCACCGAGGTGCTGTGCCTCTCCCGCCCCGAGCTGGTGCGCGAGATCCACCGCGGCTACTACGAGGCCGGGTCGGACATGGTGCTGACCAACTCCTTCGGCGGCTCGCCGATCACGCTGGAGGAGTTCGAGCTGGGCTCGAAGGCCTTCGAGATCAACAAGCTCTCGGTCGAGCTGGCGCGCGAGGCGGCGGAGAGCTTTTCCGACGGCCGCGACCGCTGGGTGATCGGCGATATCGGCCCCGGCACCAAGCTGCCCTCCCTCGGCCATATCGACTACGACACGCTGGAGCGCGCGCTCACCGAGCAGTGCCGCGGCCTGATCGCCGGCGGGGCGGACGCGCTGCTGACCGAGACCAACCAGGACACGCTGTTCATCAAGGCGGCGGTGAATGCCGCCAAGATCGCGCTGCGCGAGGCGGGCCGCGACATCCCGATCTTCGTGCAGGTGACGGTGGAGACCACCGGCACCCTGCTGGTGGGCGCCGACATCGCCGCCGCCACCACCGTGGTGCAGGCGCTGGACGTGCCGCTGATCGGGCTGAACTGCGCCACCGGCCCGCAGGAGATGGCCGAGCATGTGCGGTATCTCGCGCAGAACTGGCCCGGGCTGATCTCGGTGCAGCCCAATGCCGGCCTGCCCGAGCTGGTGGACGGCCAGACCCACTACCCGCTCGCCGCGGCCGAGATGGCCTCCTGGATGGAGCGCTTCGTCACCGAGGATGGCGTCAACCTGATCGGCGGTTGCTGCGGCACCTCGACGCCGCACATCCAGGCGCTGGACGCCATGCTGCGCCGGGTCGATGGCGGGCGCTTCCGCCCGGCGCCGGTGGCGCGCAAGGTCCACTGGGTGCCGTCGGTCGCCAGCCTCTACGGCGCCACCACGCTGCGGCAGGAGAATTCCTATTTCTCCATCGGCGAGCGCTGCAACGCCAACGGCTCCAAGGCCTGGCGCGAGCGGCAGGCGGCGCATGACTGGGATGCCTGCGTCGCCATCGGGCGCGAGCAGGTGGGGGAGGGCTCCAACTCCCTCGACATCTGCACCGCCTTCGTCGGCCGCGACGAGATGGCCGAGATGAACGAGGTGGTCCGCCGCTTCACCGGCAGCGTCAACGCGCCGCTGGTGATCGACTCGACCGAGACGCCGGTGATCGAGGCGGCGCTGAAGCTGCATGGCGGCAAGCCGATCATCAACTCGATCAACTTCGAGGATGGCGAGCAGGCGGCCGAGGACCGGCTGAAGCTGGCCAAGAAGTTCGGCGCCGCGGTCATCGCGCTGACCATCGACGAGACGGGCATGGCGAAGACGGCGGAGGACAAGCTCCGCATCGCCACGCGTCTGGTGGAGTTCGCCTGCGGCAAGCACGGCCTGCCGCAGAGCGACCTGCTGATCGACCCGCTGACCTTCACCATCGCCACCGGCAACGAGGATGACCGCAAGCTGGGCGAGTGGACGCTGGAGGGCATCCGGCTGATCCGCGAGCGCTTCCCGGACATCCAGATCATCCTCGGCCTGTCGAACATCTCCTTCGGCCTGAACCCGGCCTCGCGGCACGTGCTGAACAGCGTGTTCCTCGACCACGCGGTGCGCGCGGGCATGACCGGGGCCATCGTGCATGTCAGCAAGATCAAGCCGCTGCACAGCATCCCGCCCGAGGAGGTGAAGGTCGCCGAGGATTTGATCTTCGACCGCCGCGCCGAGGGCTACGACCCGCTGCAGAAGCTGCTGGAAATGTTCGCCGGCCGTAAGGCGGCGGATGCGGTGAAGAAGGTGAAGGCCGAGACGGTGGAGGGCCGCCTGAAGGACCGCATCGTCGATGGCGACCGCAAGGGGCTGGACGACGAGCTGGCCGACGCGCTGGCCAAGGGCATCGCGCCGCTCGACATCATCAACGGCATCCTGCTCGATGGCATGAAGGTGGTGGGCGAGCTGTTCGGCGCCGGCAAGATGCAGCTCCCCTTCGTGCTGCAATCGGCCGAGACGATGAAGGCGGCGGTGGCCTGGCTCGAGCCGCACATGGAGAAGATCGAGGGCCAGGAGAAGGGCACCATCGTGCTCGCCACGGTGAAGGGCGACGTGCACGACATCGGCAAGAACCTGGTCGACATCATCCTGACCAACAACGGCTACAAGGTCGTCAACCTCGGCATCAAGGTGCCGCTGAACGACATGGTGGCGGCGGTGCGCGAGCATAAGGCGCATGCCATCGGCATGTCCGGCCTGCTGGTGAAGTCCACCGTGGTGATGCGCGAGAACCTCGAGGAGATGTCGCGCCTCGGCGTCGAGGTGCCGGTGCTGCTGGGCGGCGCCGCGCTGACGCGCAACTTCGTCGAGGATGACTGCGTCCGCGCCTATGCCAACGGCAAGGTCGCCTATGCGCGCGACGCCTTCGACGGCCTGCACCTGATGGACAAGGTGATGGGCAATGATTTCGACGGCTACCTGGCCGCGCTGCAATCGAAGCGCAGCGGCAAGTCGAAGAACAGCACCCGCACCCTCGGCACGGCCGACCCGCGCGGCTTCGCGCCGGTCGATGTCAACTACGCCGAGGCGCGGCGGCGGCGGCTGACGGCGGAGGAGGCGGTGCCGGTGCCGCCCTTCTGGGGCGCGCGGGTGATGGAATCCGACCCCAAGGCCATCATCCCCTTCCTCAACGAGCGCAGCCTCTACCAGTTCCAGTGGGGCTTCCGGAAGCAGGGGCGCAGCCTGGAGGACTTCATCGGCTGGGCGAAGCAGGAGCTGCGCCCGGTGCTGAAGCGCATGCTGGCCCTGGCCGAGCAGGAGAAGATCCTGCGGCCCCAGGCCATCTACGGCTACTGGAAATGCGCCGGCCAGGGCAACGACGTGGTCCTGTTCGAGGAGGACGGGGTGACGGAGGCGGCGCGCTTCACCCTGCCGCGCCAGCCCAAGGAGGATGGCGACTGCATCGCCGACTTCGTGCGCGACATCGGCGACGGGCCTGCGAGGCGCGACGTCATCGGCCTGCAGGTCGTCACCGTCGGCCAGAAGGCCAGCGACATCGCCCGCGAGTGGTTCGAGGGCAACCGCTACCAGGACTACCTCTATCTGCACGGCCTCTCGGTGGAGATGGCCGAGGCGATGGCGGAATACGTCCACAAGCGCATCCGCGCCGAGCTGGGCTATGCCGGCGAGGATGACCGCGACATGGAGAAGATGCTCTCCCAGGGCTACCGCGGCGGCCGCTACTCCTTCGGCTACCCCGCCTGCCCGCGGCTGGAGGACCAGGCGCCGCTGCTGAAGCTGCTGAAGGCCGAGCGCATCGGCGTCTCGATCTCGGACGAGTGGCAGCTCCACCCGGAGCAGTCCACCAGCGCCATCGTGCTGCACCACCCGCGCGCCAAGTATTTCTCCGTGTGAGAAGCGGGGCAGGGCGCAAGCCGGGGCGGGGCCGCGCCACAGCCCCGCCCTTTTCGGGTTTCCCTTCCCGGCGCTCCCTGGCCTAGAACGCCCTCGACTGGACACAGCGCAGGATGAGCGGAATGAGCCGTGCGACGACCCTCGCGACGGGCAGCGTGGGCGTGGCCCTGGCGGTGCTGGGGCTGAAGGCGCTGGCCTGGTGGCTGACGGGCAGCGTGGCCCTGTTCGCCGATGCGCTGGAATCGATCGTCAACGTCGCCGCGGCCGTCGCGGCGCTGCTGGCCATCCGCCTCTCCGCCACGCCGCCGGATGCCAACCACCCCTATGGCCACGCCAAGGCCGAGTATTTCTCGGCCGTGCTGGAGGGGGTGCTGATCGTCGTCGCCGCCCTGCTGATCCTGAACGAGGCCTGGGGGGCGTGGCAGGCGCCGAGCGCGCCCACGGTGCCGGCCATGGGGCTGGCCATCTCCACCCTGGCCACCGCCATCAATGGCGGCTGGTCCTGGCTGCTGTTCCGCAACGGGCGGCGGCTGCGCTCGCCGGCGCTGCTGGCCGATGCGCGGCACCTGCTGTCGGATGTCATCACCTCCGCCGGGGTGGTGGTGGGGGTCGGCGCCGTGGCGCTCACCGGCATCCTGTGGCTCGACCCGCTGCTGGCGGCGCTGACGGCGGTGAACATCCTGTTCTCCGGCTGGCAGCTGATGCGCGAGAGCGTCGGCGGGCTGATGGACGAGGCGGTGGAGCCGGGGCTGCTGGCGCGCATCCGCCACCTGGTCTCCACCGAGGCGGCCGGCGCCATCGAGGCGCACGACCTGCGCACGCGGCATTCCGGCAGCACCACCTTCGTCGAGTTCCACCTCGTCGTGCCCGGCGACATGCGGGTGGCCGAGGCGCACGAGATCTGCGACCGGATCGAGGCGGCGCTGAAGGCGGAGCTTGGCAGCGCCGTCATCACCATCCATGTGGAGCCGGAGATGAAGGCCAAGCACCAGGGGGTGCTGGTCCTCTAGAGTATTTTCCGTTCGTACTGGCTCACGGAAAAGGCTCTAGATCATTGTTTTCACGAGCGTCTTCACGCGATCAGGCGAAGCAGCCTGCTCGCGATCTGCTCTAGCGTTTTCCCGGGAGGGCGGCATGGTCAGGCTGGACAGGATCACCACGCGCGGCGGCGATGGCGGGCAGACCTCGCTCGGCGACGGCACGCGGGTGACCAAGGATTCGCTGCGCATCGAGGCGATCGGCGCGGTCGACGAGGCCAATGCCGCGATCGGCCTGCTGCGGCTGCACACCGAGGGCGGGCCGGACGCCATGCTGGCGCGCATCCAGAACGATCTGTTCGACCTCGGCGCCGATCTCTGCGTGCCGGGGGATGGCGAGGCGGAGGAAGGCGGCCGCGCCCGGCTGCGCATGGCCGACAGCCAGTGCGCCCGGCTGGAGGCGGAGGTGGCGACGATGAACGAGGCCCTGCCGCCGCTGCGCTCCTTTATCCTGCCCGGCGGCACGCCGGCGGCGGCGCATGCCCATCTGGCGCGCACCGCGGCGCGGCGGGCCGAGCGGGTGGTGGTGGCGCTGATGGCGGCCGAGCCGGTGAACCCGGCGGCGCTGCGCTACCTCAACCGCCTCTCGGACCACCTCTTCGTGCTCTCCCGCGCGTTGAACGCGGGGGGTGATGTGCTCTGGGTGCCGGGGGGAGAAAGGTAAGGGTTCTTTTTTGGAAAAAAGAACCAAAAAACTTTTTCGAGTTGGCGTTGCGCTCTGAGTGACAGCACGGCGCCAGACTCGAAAAGTCTTTTTGCTTCTTTTTCTTCAGAAAAAGAAGAACCCCTGTCTAGAACATCCACCCCAGCGCCTGCGCGCCGAACCAGCACAGCACCGCCAGCACGCCGGTGGCGAACAGGCAGCCGGCCAGGGTGATGCCCAGCCCCACCCCCACCACCCGGCTGTCCTGCTCCACCACGCCCAGCGCCATGATGATGGTGCCGAAGGCGGGCGGCCCGTTGGTGCCCGGCCCGGGCAGGATCAGCATGAGGGCGGAATAGACCGTCATCCACCCCACCAGCCGCTCGGCGAAGGGGGTGGTGAACCAGCCGGGGCGGGGCCGCACGAACCGCTCCACATGCCGCAGCCCGGTGGAGGAGGCGGAGGCCAGGCGCAGCAGGTCGGTGCGCTTCACCGTGCGGCCGGCCAGGAAGCGCGGCAGCTTCGGCACCCGCCAGCCCAGCCCCATCTGCACGCCCAGGATCAGCATGGGCAGGCCGAACACGCTGGCCATGCCCGGCAGCAGGCTGGGCAGGCAGAGCAGCAGGATCAGCAGCCCGAAGGCGCGCTCGCCGAAGGCCTCGGCCATCTCGCCCAGGCTGATCCGTTCGCCGGGGAAGGTCGCCGCCACCTCCGCCACGATGCGGGAGATGGGCGCGGACTCGTCATGCGCCGTCGCGGCCGGGGCGGAAGCCGGGGCAGGCGGCATCGTATCGAGCATCAAGGAAGCCTTGTCCTGTTGCTGGCGGTCGCGCGCTGTCTCAGTGCCGGCGCGGCGCGGACGCTTTCCGGGGGCGCCTGGCAGGGCATTCCGCTGCGGCGCCTGCTTCTGTCCCGACTGGGCCGGAAAGGCCAGCTTTTCCGTTCATCCTCGCTCCTTGCGCCGGTGGGGGCCGCCCGGATGCGGCCGTCCCGCGGCATGACGCCGTGTTAATCTTCGCGAAGATGAGGGTGGCGGGGGAGGGCTTCAACGCCCGCGCCCGGGCCGGTTGCGCTTTTCCCCGGCCCGGCGATGCTGGCCCGGCCCATCCCCCGCCCTCCAGGAGGCCCCGCCGATGCAGCCTGTCGATCTCGCCCTCTGCCTGGCGGTGGATGTCTCCGCCAGCGTGGATTTCGACGAGTTCGGGCTGATGGTGGGCGGCCTCGCCGCCGCCTTCCGCGCGCCGGACATCGCCGAGGCCTGCACGGCCGGGCCGCGCGGGGCGGTGGCGGTGTCGCTGCTGTTCTGGTCCTCGGCGCAGGAGGTGGCGGTGCCCTGGGCGCGCATCGCCGGCGCGGCGGAGGCGGAGGCGCTGGCGGAGGCGATCGGCAACGCGCCGCGCCTGCCGGGGCCGGGGGCCACCGCGCTCGGGCCCGGCATGGCGGCGGGGCTGGCGCTGCTGGCGCGCTTCGGGGGGGAGGCCGGGCGGCTGGTGCTCGATGTCTCGGGCGACGGCGCCCACAACCAGGGCCGCCCGCCCGGCCCGGTGCGGAATGTCGGGGTGGGGGCCGGCGTCACCATCAACGGGCTGGCCGTGCTGAACGAGGAGCCGGAACTGCTGGCGCATTACGAGGCGGAGGTGATCGGCGGCCCCGGCGCCTTCGCCATGAGCTGCGCCGACTATGCCGATTTCGCCGACGCCATCCGCCGCAAGCTGCGGCGGGAGATCCTGGGCGGCACGCTGGTGGCCTGAAAGCGCGCGCTTCCCCTTCCATTTCGGCCGGCCAGGGTGCAGCCTGGGGGTGGCTGTTTGTGCAGAGGCGCGGGTCGGGCCCGCCGGCTTCCGGATGGCCTTCCCCGAAGAGTTCGTCAGGACCGTCCACATGCTGTTGCTCATTCCCGGCCCCGTGCAGACCCGCCCCGAAGTGCGGGCGGCCATGGCCGTGGACATCGCCCCCTGGGACCGCGACTTCGCGCCCGAATACATCGCCATCCGCGAGAAGGTGCGGGACCTGGCCGGCGGCGTGGCCGGGCGGCATGTCTGCCTGCCCCTGCAGGGCGCCGGCCACTTCATCACCGAGGCGGCGGTGCGCACCTTCGTGCCGCCCGGCACCGGCAAGCTGCTGATCCCGATGAACGGCGCCTATGCCGAGCGCATGGCGCGGCTGGCGCGGGAGGCCGGGCGCGCCGTGGTGGCGCTGCCCGCGCCCGACACGCAGGGCGTGGCGCCGGAGGCGGTGGCCGCGGCGCTGGCCGCCGACCCGTCCATCACCCATGTCGGCGTGGTCTATTCCGAGACGGGCAGCGGCATCGTCAACGACGTGCCGGCGATCGGCGCGGTGGTGCGGGCGGCGGGGCGGCGGATGATCGTCGACGCCGTCTCGGCCTTCGGCGCGCTGCCCTTCAGCCTCAGCGAGCAGCCGGAGGTGGATGCCGTCGTCTTCACCTCCAACAAGTGCATCGAGGGGCTGCCGGGCATCGGCTTCGCCATCTCCCCGGTGGAGCGGGTGGAGGCGGCGCGCGGCAACGCCCAGTCCTGGTCCTTCGACCTCGCCGATGTGTACGACACGGCGCAGCGCGCCGGCTGGGGCAGCTTCCGCTTCACGCCGCCGGTGCAGGCGCTGCACGCCTTCGGCGTGGCGCTGGACATCTACCTGGCGGAAGGCGGCCAGCCCGCGCGCCTCGCCCGCTACCGCGAGAATTGCCGCATCCTCTACGAGGGCGCGCAGCAACTCGGCCTGCGCCCCTACCTGGACTGGGAGCACCAGGGGCCGATCATCGCCCTGTTCCACCAGCCGCAGGTGCCGGGCTTCGACCTGCAGCGCTTCGTCGAGGCGTTGAAGCGGCGCGGCGTGCTGATCAGCAATTTCTACAACACCGAGGCGCCGACCATGCGCATCGGCTGCATCGGCCATGTCGGGCCGGACGAGATGCGCTTCGCGCTCAACGCGCTGCGTGGGGCGCTGGAGGAGATGGGCGTGCGGCGGCGCGACGCCGCTTAGAAGGGAAGGGTTCTTTTTTGTAAAAAAGAACCAAAAAACTTTTTCGAGTTGGCGTTGCGCTCTAAGCAGAAGCGGAGCGCCAACTCGAAAAGTCTTTTTGCTTCTTTTTCTTCAGAAAAAGAAGATCGCTTCTACAACCCCAGCTTCCCTGCCAGATCCTCCAGGCTTTCCGACACGACTTCCCAATCCTGCTCCGGGCGCAGGTCGGTCGTCTGCCCCGGCCCGTGCTCGGTGGGGCGCGGGATGAAGGCGGTGCGCAGCCCGCAGCGCCGGGCGGCGGCGAGATCCCCATTGTGCGCGGCGACGAGCGCGATCTGCGCCGGCCGCAGCCCCAGCACCTCGGCGGTGCGGAGATAGGCCTCGGGCGAGGGCTTGTAGGCCTGCGCCACCTCGGCGCCGAGGATGGCGTCCCAGGGCAGGCCGGCGCGCTTGGCCATGTCCAGCATCAGCGCGATGTTGCCGTTGGAGAGGGGCGCGATGATGTAGCCCGCCTTCAGCCGGGTGAGGCCCGCCACCGAATCCGGCCAGGGGTCCAGCCGGTGCCAGGCGAGGTTGAGTTCGGTCAGTTCCACGTCCGGCACGCGGGCCGGGTCGATGCCGAATTCCGGCAGCACCTGCTCCAGGTTCTCGCGGTGCAGCACGTCGAGCCGGGTGAAGGGGCGGCGGCCGC
>NZ_JCACVY010000097.1:0-16655 GCF_058833935.1 Roseomonas sp. TS2
CTGCTGCCCACCATCCAGCTCGGCATCGGCGAGGACAACCGTTGCGAGGGGCTGGCGCGGCGGGCGCGGTGAGGCCGCCCGCGCGCGGCCTCCGCCGGCCTCAGTCGCGCCGCTCGGCGGCCAGGTCCTGCCGCAGCAGGTCGGCATTGATGGCGAAGGCGGCCATGGTGCCCTGCGCCGCCGCGACGATGGCCATCTGCAGGTGCGGCGAGGAATCGCCGGCCGTGTAGAGGCCCTTCACCGCGGTGGAACCGTCATGCCCGGCGCGGAGCAGCCCGCCGCTGGTCAGCGTGCAGCCGAGCTTCAGCGCCAGCTCGCTGCGCTGCCGCTGCGGCATGGACAGGAACAGCCCGGCGCGCGGCAGCACGCTGCCATCGGCGAAGCGCAGCCCGCGCAGCCGGCCCTCCGCCGCCTCCAGCGCCACCAGCGGCGATTCCCGCAGCGCGATGCCGAGGCCGCGCAGCTTGGCGCGGTCCCGCTCCGGGATCTCGCTGCCACCGGTGCAGAGCACCAGGTCGTGGCTCCAGCCGCGCACCTCCAGGGCCATGCGGACCGCCTCATGCCCCGCCCCGTGCACGGCGAGCGGCCGGTCGCGCCGCTCATAGCCGTCGCAATAGGGGCAGTGCCACACGTCGCGGCCATAGAGCTCGTCCAGCCCCTTGATGGCGGGAAGCTCGTCGCGCAGGCCGGTGGCCAGCAGCAGGCGGCGGGTGCGCAGCGGCGCCTCCCGCCCCGCCAGGGTGACGGCGAAGCCGCCCTCCGCGTCGCAGGCCTCGGCATCCGTCACCGCCACCGGCGCCACCTGGATGCCGGGATAGGCCGCCAGCTCGGCGCGGGCGATGCGGCGGAACTCGGCCGGCGCGATGCCTTCCCGCGTCAGGAACCCATGCATAGCCGTGGCGCGGTCGTTGCGGTGCTCGCCCGAATCGCAGAGCAGCACGCGCCGCCTTGCCCGGCCCAGCAGCAGCGCCGCGCTCAGCCCCGCCGGGCCGCCGCCGACGATCACCACATCCCATTCGTCCTGCATGTCCCTCAGCCCAGCATGGAGGAGATGTTGGAGCCGCCGGTCGGGTAGGCGGTCATCATCCGGGAAAGCGCGTCGGCCGTCATGCCGGCGCGCATCGCCACGGCGAAGACGTTGATCACCTCCGGCGCCTCCGGCCCCAGCAGGTGCGCGCCGAGGATCTGGCCGCTGCCCGGCGCCACCAGCAGCTTGTAGGCCGCCGCCGTCTCCCCGGTGCGGCGCACCGACTGGTAGCCGGCCATGTCGCCCTGCCGCACCTCCACATCGGGGTTGGCCGCGCGCGCCGCCGCCTCGGTCAGCCCCACCGAGGCGAGGGGCGGAATGGTGAAGACGGCGCTCGGCACCACGCCGTAATCCGGCTTGGTGTGGCAGCCCTCCAGCATGTTGCGCGCCACCACGGCGGCGTCGTGGCTGGCCACGGGGGTCAGCGCCGGCCCCTGCGCGGCGGCGTCGCCGGCGGCGAAGACGCGCGGGTTGCTGGTGCTGCGCAGATAGGGGTCGAGCGAGAGCCGGCCTTTCTCCACCGCCACCTGCCCGGCCTCCAGCGCCAGGTCCTGCAAGGAGGGGCTGCGGCCCAGCCCATGCACCACCAGCGCCGCCTGGAATTCGCGCCCGTTCTCGCAGGCGACGGCGAAGCCCGCGCCCTGGCGGGCAATGCGGCTCGCCTTGCAGCCCAGCGCCACCTCGATGCCGAGGCCGCGCGTGCGCTCCAGCAGCCGCGCCACCAGGTCCGGCTCGAACTGGGCGAGCGGCCTGTCATCGGCCTGCAGGATGGTGACGCGCGCCCCGGCCCGGGCCGCCAGATGCGCGCACTCGAAGGCGATGTAGCCGCCGCCGACCATCACAAGGCTCTCCGGCATCGCGTCCAGCAGCAGGAAATCGTCGCTGGTGGCGAGCAGGTCGGCGCCCTCGATGGGCAGGTGGGCGGGAGCGGCACCGGTGGCGATCAGCACATGCCGGGCCGCCAGGCGCCGCTCGCCCACCGTCAGGGCGTCGGGCGCCAGGAAGCGCGGCTGGCCATGGATCGGCACGATGCCCGCCGCGCGCAGGGCGGCCTCGCGGTTCTCCGGCACCGGGTCGGTGAAGCTGTGCTTGAAGGCCTGGGCGGCGGTCCAGTCGAGGCGCAGCGCATCGCCGCCGGCCACGCCGTGCGGTGCCAGGTTGCGGGCGCGCTCGGTGGCCTCGGCGACCGTCCAAAACACCTTCTTCGGCTCGCAGCCGCGCAGGGCGCAGGTGCCGCCGAAATCGCGCGCCTCCACCACGGCGACCGACCAGCCCGCCTTCCGGCAGGTGGTGGCGACCTTGGTGCCGGCGCTGCCGGACCCGAGGACGACGAGATCGAATTGTTCGCTGTCCGGCATCAGAAGTTCCTGCGCGATGGGCAGGAAGGCAACACCGTGCCGGGCCGCAGGGTTGCCATGTCAGGAAAGGCACCGGTGGGGCAGGGGCGCCGCGGCGCCCCCGCCAATGCCCCCTGCGGGATCAGAGGATCCGCAGGCGGCCCAGGATGTAGCCGATGCCGGCGGCGATCGCGAGCGAGGTCAGCGGCTGCTCGCGCACATTGTCGCAGAGCTGGCCGAGGGCGTTCTCGGCCGAGCCCTGGGCCTGGTTGTACATGCCGCGGGCCTGGTAGTCGCGGTTGCCGGTCATGCCGCCCACGGCGTCCTGCACACGGCCAACGGTCTCGCGGGCGGCGCCGGTCACGCGGTTCTCGTCCATCTTTGCTTCTCCTGGTCATGGTGCCGCGCCGGCTGGCGCGGCGGACTGCCGGTTGAACGCGGCACGGGTTGATTGGATGCGTGTTGCGTGGCGCGCCGCCGCGTGCTGTGCCTGCGCCGCCATGACCTCTCTCCCGACCGGCTTTCCGCCCGGCGACCCGCCGGCCGACCGCATCACCCCGCCCGGCTGGCTGCGCCAGGGCGCCCCCGCCGCCGTGCTGGCCACGCTGCCGGGCGCGCGCGCCGTGGGCGGCGCGGTGCGCGACGCGCTGGCCGGCCGCGACGTGCACGATGTGGACGTGGCCGCGCCGCTGCCGCCCGAGGCCATCGCCGCCCGGCTGCGCGCGGCCGGGCTGAAGGTGTTCGAGACCGGCCTGCAGCACGGCACCGTCACCGCCGTGCTGGACCACCAGCCGGTGGAGGTGACCAGCCTGCGGCGGGACCTCGCCACCGATGGCCGCCACGCCACCGTGGCCTGGACCGAGGACTGGCGCGAGGACGCGGCGCGGCGGGACTTCACCATCAACGCCCTGTCGATGGATGCCGAAGGGGCGCTCTGGGACTATTTCGGCGGCCGGGCGGACCTCGCCGCCGGCCGCGTGCGCTTCGTGGGCGACCCGGCGACGCGGCTGGCGGAGGATTATCTGCGCGTGCTGCGCTTCTTCCGCTTCCATGCCCGCTATGGCCGCGGCGCGCCGGATCCGGCGGCGTTGGCCGCCATCCGCGCCGCCGTGCCGGGGCTCGCCCGCCTCTCCGCCGAGCGGGTGTGGATGGAGCTGAAGCGCCTGCTGGAGGCGCCGGAGCCGGCAGGGGCGCTGGCGCTGATGCGCGAGGCCGGCGTGCTGGCCGCCGTGCTGCCCGAGGCGGAGGAACTCGCGCCGCTGCAGCGCCTCGCCGCGCCGCCCGACCCGGTGCTGCGCCTGGCCGCGCTGCTGCCGCCCGGCGCGCCGCTCGACGCCCTGGCGCGCCGGCTGCGCTTCTCGGGCGAGGAGGCGAAGCGGCTGGGCGGCCTGTGCGGCGCGCCGCCGCCCGCCCCGGCGCTCGATGGCGCCGCGCTGCGCCGCTGGCTGGCGGAGCTGCCCGCCGGCGTGGCGGCGGAAGCCGCCTGGCTCGCCGAGGCGCGCGACGGGCAGGACCGCGCCGCGCTGCGCGCGCGCATCGCCGCCACGCCGCGCCCGGTGTTCCCTTTGCAGGGGCGGGACGCGCTGGCGCTGGGCCTGCCGCCCGGCCCGGCGGTGGGGCAGGCGCTGGCGGCGGTGCGCCGCTGGTGGCTGGAGGGCGGCTGCGCGGCCTCGGCCGCCGCCTGCCGCGAGGAATTGCGGCGGGCCGTGCGTCCCTGACCGGCGCAGTATGGGCGCGGGATGCCGCGCCCGCCGCTCTGGCTGCCTTCAGCGTGGCTTCCGGCGCTTCGCCTTGCGGGTGCTGGCGGGCTTCACCGGCAGCACCGGCAGGCTGGCGAAGCCGCCGGGACGCGCGCGCAGGGCCTGCAGGTCTTCCGCCGTGTCCACGTCGCGCAGCGTGCGCAGCAGGGCGATGCGGCGGCCGGTGAAGTTGGCCAGGGTGTCCGCCAGCGCGTGCTCGGTGGACCAGCGCACCCGCCCGAAGGGGCGGGGGGGCCGCCGTGCCGAGAGGCCGGCCAGCCAGTAGCCGCCATCCTCCGCCGGCCCGAACACCGCATCCGCCCGGCCAAGGGCGCGGAAGGCGGCGGCGATGTCGGCGGCGGTGACGCCGGGGATGTCGCTGCCCACCACCACCACCCGGCCGCGCCGGGGGCGGGTGGCGTTGTCCAGCCTCTCGCCCAGGCCGCCCCGGCCCTGCGGCACGGTGGCGGGGCCGCGCGGCCAGCGGGCGCGGGCGCCGTCCGGCGTGGTGGCGAGCAGGGTCCGCCAGCGCCTGTCGCGGCCGATGGCGCGGGCGACCGCCGCGAGCTGGCCGCGGTAGAAGCGCAGCGCCGCCATGGCGCCGATGCCCCGGGCCAAGCGGCGCTTCACCGCGCCCAGCCTCGGGGCCTGGGCAAAGATCAGGACGGTGTCTCTGTGCATGGGGCCTCGCGAGCTGGCGTGGCAGAGATAGAGGATTGTGCGGCTGTCGGAACAGCCCTCCCTGTGGCCGAGTCGCGCCGGCGCCAGGGCGGGCGGGATGATGTTCCTGCCATGTTCTTGACTTTCGCCGCGCGGCGGCGGCAGAGTCGGGCCGGAACGGAGGAAGAACCGACCATGCCGGAGGGCAGCATCCGCCCCGCCGCCTCCGCCCTGCTGGAGGGCACGCGCAAGGGCCGTGGCGCCACGGGAAACCCCCCCGTGCGCTTCGACCGCCTGGCCCTGGAAGCCTTCGACGATGGCTGGGAGACGCTGGCGGACAGCTTCGCCGCGCTGCCGCCGCTGCCGACGACGCTGACGAAGGATTCCGCCCGCACCGTCATCGCCTGGAACAACTCGCCCGATGTCGGGTTCGACCGCGCGGTGAACCCCTACCGGGGCTGCGAGCATGGCTGCGTCTACTGCTACGCCCGGCCCAGCCACGCCTATCTCGGCCTCTCGCCGGGGCTGGATTTCGAGACGCGGCTGATCTTCAAGGCCGATGTGGCGGCGCTGCTGGAGAAGGAGCTACGCAAGCCCGGCTACGTGCCGCGCCCCATTGCCCTCGGCTCCAACACCGACCCCTACCAGCCGGTGGAGCGGCAGCTGAAGCTGACCCGCGCCGTGCTGGAGGTGCTGGAGCGCTTCGGCCACCCGCTCACCATCGTCACCAAATCGGCCGGCGTGCTGCGGGACCTCGACATCCTGAAGCGGCTGGCGGAGCGGCGGCTGGTGCGGGTGTGCATCTCCGTCACCACGCTCGATGCCGGCCTCGCGCGCATCCTGGAGCCGCGCGCGGCGACGCCGGAGCGGCGCCTGGCCGCGCTGGGCGCGCTGGCCGGGGCCGGCATACCCACCGCCGTGCTCGCCGCGCCGATGATTCCGGCGGTGAACGACATGGAGCTGGAACGTATCCTGGAGCGCGCCAGCAGCCAGGGCGCCAGCCGCGCCGGCTATGTGCTGCTGCGCCTGCCGCTCGAGATCGCCGGGCTGTTCGAAGACTGGCTGCGCGCGCACATGCCCGACCGCGCCGAGCGCGTGCTCTCGCTGGTGCGGCAGACGCGCGGCGGGCGTGCCTACGATGCCGGCTTCGCCCAGCGCATGTCCGGCACCGGCCCCTATGCGGAGATGCTGGCGCACCGCTTCCGCGTCGCCGCGCGCCGGCTGGGGCTGGACCGCGCCGGCCCGCCCGGCCCCGGCCAGGAGAGCCTGGACTGCGCGCAATTCGCCGTGCCGCCGGCGGCGGGCGTGGCCTCCGGCGCGGCGCGGCAGCTCGCCCTGTTCTGAGCGCCCGCCGCGGGGGGAGAGAAGGCTGGGCGGTTGATCCGCCGCCCCGCGTGCGCCACCTTGCCTTCCGGCCTATCATGCCGCCACAGGACTGGAACGGAGCCGGAAGGACCGATGGCCGAATTGCTGCGCGAGCCCGAGCGTGACCGCCTCATCGCCTATCTGGAGCGGCAACTCCTGCGCACCGTGACGCTGGATGGGCAGGCGGTGCCGGCCCTGCGCGAGACGCATCTGCCTTTCCCCACCTCCGAATGGTGCTGGGTGGCCGACAGCGCCGCGGCCGCCGAGATGCTGGCCCAGCCGCACCTGCACGCGCGCTGGGGCGGGCTGGCCGACGGGCTGACCGACTTCCTGCTCGGCATGGGCACGGGCCATCTGCTGTTCAGCCGCGTCGCCGGGCCGGAATGCGTCATCCAGAGCGCCGATCCGCGCCAGCTTGTCATCCTCACCCAGGGCTATGAGTTCCGCGGCGACCTCTCGCGCGGCCTGCTGACCCAGTCGGTCCGGGGCGGCGCCGCCCGGCGCGAGATGCACTACACCGGCCACCTCGTGGAGTTCCGCCTGGGCCGGCAGCAGCATTGCCTGGATGTCGAGGATACCATCGCCGCCTATGGGGTGGAGCCGCGGCCGGAGGGCGCGCTGCTGTTCCATGAGAGCGTGCTGAAGGTGCAGGCCGGGCTGCTGCGCAAGACGGAGCGCGTGGTGGCGCGGCTGCGCTACGAATACACCATCCAGGCCCGCGACCCGCGCCTGCTGCTGCGCGTGACGCTGCGCGCCGAGCCGGGCGTGACGCTGGAGAATGTGCGCCTGACCACCGCGCTCGACGAGCTGTCCGCCGAGGCGGAGCGGCCCTTCGGCCAGCTGTTCACCGAGCGGGACGGGCGCTTCCTGCCCCTGCCGGCGGCCGGCACGGAGCTGTTCACGCTGCACCAGGGGCCGACCCGCCTTTTCAGCCTCATCGAGGAAACCGCGCCGGGCGCCGCGAACGGCCTGCACATCGCGCCACTGGCGCCGCAGGCGCTGCAAAGCATCAAGGCCCGGACGCAGAATGGCCGGCTGCACTGGGTGCTGACGCGCTACCTCTTCCCGCGCGTCGAAGGCGGCGCCGAGGCCAGCATCCAGGAAGCGCGGCTGCTGACGGCCGGCACGCTGGCGGCCGGGCTGCCCGCCTACCAGGCCATCCTGGACGAGCCCGCCATCCTGTCCGGCCGCGATGCCGGGTTGAGCCCCGATGCCGGCACCGCCCTCAACGCGGTGGCCACGCAGATCTTCTTCGCCGCCCACAACGCCTATGCGGCGCCGCTGCCGGCGGAGCGCCAGGCGCAGATGCGCGTCTGGTACGACCGGCACGTGACGCAGTTCTTCGCCGGGCTGGGACCGGACGGCCAGGCCAGCCCGGGGCGCGTCTATCTGCGCTCCCTCGCCTTCGCCCTGCTCTCGCTCGACACCATGCTGCGCGCCACGGAGGAGCCGCGCTACGCGGAGCTTCTGGACCACGGGCTGACGCTGCTGGTGCGGCTGCAGCAGCCGGAGGAGACGGGCGGCGCCTTCGCCGATGCCGGCAAGGCGGCCTATCTGGACTGCCACGCCGCCGCCATGCTGGCGCTGGCCCGGCTGCTGCCGCGCCGGCCGGAGCCGGTGCTGCAGGCGGCGCTGCGGCAGGCGCTGGCGGCGGTGCAGCTCGGCATCCTCAACGTGCCGCTGGAGAAGGGCTCGCACCGGCTGGAGACGCCCTTCGTGCGCCTGTACCGGGATGGCCGCTGGGAGGAGGATGGCGGCTTCTGGTCCTTCAAGCTGGGGCTGCTGATGCGGGCGCTGAACGCGCTGCGCCTGGCCGCGCAGGGCGGCTTCATCGTGCTGGAGCCGGCCGAGCAGGAGCGGGTGGCAGACCTCACCGAGGCCTGCTTCGCCGAGTTGCGGGGCCGCGTGCGGGAGCTGGGCGAGGCGCTGGAGGTGCTCACCAGCCCGCTGGCCGGCGAGGGCAACGCCGCCACCCAGCCCGCCGTGCTGATGGGGCTGATGGCGCCCGATGCCGCCATCCTGCGCTTTTCCCAGCCGGCCGCGGCATTGGGCTGAGACGGCACGCATGGCCCTGAAGGACCGGGTGCCGAAGGGCTGGCGCCGCCATGCCGGCCTGGCGGCGCTGCTGCTGGCGCTGCTGCCGGCCGCCTGTGCCGCGCCCCCGCCGCCCGCCAGCGCCGGCCTGGCGCCGCCCCTGCCTTACCCGCCCTCGGCGCGCGAGCGGATGCTGCGCCTGGCCCTGGCGGAATGGGAGGAATGGGGCCGCATCGTCGTGGAACCGACGGCCGGCCCCGCCCTGCACGAGGACGCCCCCGGCGGCCTGCCCGGGCCGGAATCGGCGGCGGCCAGCTTCCCGCGCGTGCTGGCCTACTGGCGCGCCACGGAGGAGGGCGAGGCCGCCATCGCCCGCAACCGCGCCCGCTACGCCAACGCCCTGGCCGATCCCGGCGCGCCGGCCTCGCTGTGGTCGGAGCCGGCCTGGTCGGCCGCCTTCATCAGCTACGTGATGCGCGGCGCGGGGGTGGACCGGCGGGAATTCCCGCCCTCCGCCGCGCACGCCTTCTACATCGACGGCATGATGGCCGATGCGCGGGACTTCCCGGCCACCGCGCCCTTCCTGCCGCGGGACTGGACCGGCTACGCGCCGCAGCCGGGCGACCTGCTCTGCGCCGACCGCTCCCGCCGGCCGCTGGCGCACTGGCAGGCGCGCTGGGCCGAGATCGGCCAGTTCCGGCCGATGCATTGCGACATCGTGGTGGCCGCCGGCCCCGGCGTGGTGGAGGCGGTGGGCGGCAACGTGGCCGATGCCGTCACCCTCTCGCGCTTCCCGGCCGACGCGGCGGGGCGGCTGCTGCCGCGCGCCGCCGGCGGCCCCGCCTGGTTCGCCGTGTTCGAGAACCGCCTGGGCCGGCTGCCGCCCTGGCAGCCACAGATGCAGCCCATGGCCCAGCCACAGATGCAGCCCGGGGGGCCATTGCCGCCCGGAACCTGGAGGAACGCTTCATGACAGACCTGTTCGAGCCCCTGACGCTGCGGGGCGTGACGCTGCGCAACCGCATCGGCGTCTCCCCCATGTGCCAGTACAGCTGCGCGCCGGACGGGATGCCGACCGAGTGGCACCTGGCGCATCTGCACGCGCGGGCGATCGGCGGCGCCGGGCTGGTGATCGCGGAGGCCACCGGCGTCAGCCCCGAGGCGCGCATCACCCCCGCCGATCTCGGCCTGTGGAGCGACGCCCACATCCCCGGCCACGCCCGGCTCACCGCCGCCATCGCCGCCGCCGGCTCGGTGCCGGGCATCCAGATCGCGCATGCGGGGCGCAAGGCCAGCAGCAGCCCGCCCTGGGTGGGCGGCGTGGCCGGCGACGACCAGCATGGCTGGGAGCCGCTGGCGCCGAGCGCCGTGGCCTTCCCCGGCCTGCGGATGCCGCGCGCCATGACGGAAGCCGACATCGCCCAGGTGATCGCCGACTTCGTCGCCACGGCGCGCCGCTCGGTGGCGGCGGGCTACCGCTTCATCGAGATCCACGCGGCGCATGGCTACCTGCTGCACCAGTTCCTCTCGCCGCTCTCCAACCAGCGCAACGATGGCTGGGGCGGCGACTTCGCCGGGCGCACGCGGCTGACGCGCGAGGTGGTGGCCGCCGTGCGCGCCGCCATCCCGGAGGAGATGCCGCTGGCCATCCGCTTCTCCCACACCGACTGGACGGAGGGCGGCTGGACGACCGAGGAGACGGTGGAGCTGTCGCGCCAGGTGAAGGCGCAGGGGATCGACCTGATCGACGTCTCCTCCGGCGCGCTGGTGCCGGCGCAGATCCCGGTCGGGCCCGGCTACCAGGTGCCGGGCGCGGCGGCGGTGCGCGCCGGCGCGGAGATCCCCGTGGCGGCGGTCGGCATGATCACCGAGCCGCAGCAGGCGCAGGAGATCCTCGCCGAGGGCAAGGCCGACCTGATCCTGCTGGCGCGCGCCCTGCTGCGCGACCCCTACTGGCCGCTGCACGCCGCGGCGGCGCTGGGCCGCACCGAGGCGCTGCGCATCCCGCCGCAATACGACCGCGCCTGGGGCGCGCTCGGCAAGATGCCGATGGACAGCGCCATCGCCGAGCCGATGCCCGCCCTGTAAAGCGCCGTTCCCCCCGAACTCGCAGAAAAAAGAAGGGGGCCCCGGGGGAATTCATTCCCCCGGATTCTTTTCATCCCCCAAGGTCTGGCGCCATGCCCCGCATACCCGTCACCGCCCGCCTGAGCATCGACGAGTCCGAGCTGACGGAAAGCTTCGCGCGCGCCTCCGGCGCCGGCGGGCAGAACGTCAACAAGGTGGAGACGATGGTGCAGTTGCGCTTCGATGCGCGCAACTCGCCCAGCCTGCCGGAGCCGGTGCGGGAGCGGCTGATCCGCCTCGCCGGCCACCGGGCCACGGCGGCGGGGGAGGTTGTGATCACCGCGCAGCAGTTCCGCACCCAGGCGCGGAACCGGGAGGATGCTCTGGAGCGGCTGCTGGAGCTGATCCGCGAGGCGGCGGCGCCGCCGCCGCCGAAGCGGCGGCCGACGCGCCCGACCCTCGGCTCGAAGAAGCGTCGGCTGGAAGGCAAATCCCAGCGCGGCGTCACCAAGCGGCTGCGCGGCAAGCCAGCGGCCGACTAGAGCCTTTCCGTCCGCACTGGCTCACGGATAAGGCCCTGGCTCATTGTTTTCGCGGGAATCTTCACGCGATCAGGCAAAGCTGCCTGCCTGCGGCCTGCTCCAACCGGCCAGCCCGCCCAGCCTTATTCCGCACGGCAAGGGCGCCGAAGCGGCAGCCGGCCGGATGATACGATCCGGCCGGAGTCGCTTCAGTCGTTCTTGTGGCTGTTCTGGCCGCCCTTGCGGCCTGCCTCGGCCGCGCGCTCGTGGTCATTGGCGAAATTGTTGGGATCGTTCGCCTTGCCGCTGCCCACGGTTTCCTGCGACACGCCCTTCTTGCCCTCGGCCGAGCCGTGGCCGCCATGCTGGTCCTGAGACTTTCCTTGCGTCATCGGCTTGCTCCCTGTTCACCCGGGGGCAGGAGCGCCCAGCGGGTTTCCAGGAAAACGTCTCCCCCCGCCCCCGGTTGCGGCGCGGGAAGAGATGGAGCCGGCCGGGCTTTGCTCTAGGCCTGCTCCGCCGCCTGCGGCGTTTCCGCATGCGGCGCCTGCACCGCGCCCAGAACCTGCTCCACGGTGCCGTCGGCGACGATGCGGCCGGCTTCCAGCTTGATGACGCGGGTGCACCAGCGGCGCACCACGTTCATGTCATGGGTGGCGATCACCAGGATGTCGGCGCCCGTCACCAGCCGGGCCAGCCGCTCCTCGGCCTTGGTCATGAAGTCGGCGTCGCCGGCCAGGAACCACTCGTCCATCAGCAGGATCTGCGGCGTGATGGCGGTGGCCATGGCGAAGGCGAGCCGCACCTGCATGCCGGCGGAGTAGCCGCGCGTCGGCACGTCGAGGAACTCGCCAAGGCCGGAGAAGGCGGAGGCGTCCTGCTCCAGGGCCGCGATCTCCGCCTCGCTCATGCCGCGGTAGAGGCCGCGCAGGCGGATGTTCTCGCGCCCCGTGCTGTCGGAATCCATGCCGGCGGCGGGGTCGATCAGCGAGCCGATCTCGCCCTCCACCACCAGCTCGCCGGCGACCGGCTCGTAGATGCCGGCGAGTGTCCGCAGCAGGGTGGTCTTGCCGGCGCCGTTGGTGCCGACCAGCGCCACACGCTCTCCGCGGCGGATCTCGAAGGTCAGGTCGTGCAGGGCGGAGACGACGACGCGGTTCGACTCGTCGGTCTTGACGCGGATGGCGGCCTTGGCCAGCAGGCGCTTCTTCAGGCTGCGCGCGGCCAGGTGATAGAGCGGGAAGGCGATGCTCAGCCCACGGGCGGAAATGCTGGCCATGGCTGCTCAGACCCAGAAGGCGACGCGGCTGCGGAAGCGGACGAAGAAGGCCATGGCGGTGCCGCCCAGCACGCCCGTGTAGAGCAGCGCGGCCAGCCAGGTGGTCAGCGAGCCGCCGCCCTCGACCAGCGGGCCGCGCACCATCTCCAGCATGGTGTAGAACGGGTTGAGGGGCAGCCACTTGGCGCTCTCCCCCAGCAGCTCCGGCTTCCAGATCACCGGCGTCATGAAGAAGGCGAGCTGCATGACATTGGCGACGATCGGGCCGATGTCGCGGAACCGGGCGCAGATCATGCCGAGGAGCAGCGAGACGGAGAGGGCGTTCACCGCCAGCACCGCGAGGCCCGGGATGATCAGCAGCGCCTCGGCGCCCGGCCAGTGGCCCATCAGCGCGAACACCACCAGGATCAGCGGCAGGCTGTGCGCCGCGTTCAGCGCGTTGCGGAAGACGCAGCGCAGCGCGTGGGTGGTCAGCGGCAGGCGCAGCTGGCGGATCACCCCCTCGGCATTGGAGAGGCAGGTGGTGGCCTCCGACACCATGGCCGAGAGGGCGTTCCAGGTGATCAGGCTGGCCGCCAGATGCGGCAGGTAGTTGGCGATATCGAGCCGGAAGAGCTGCGCGTAGAGCAGCCCCATGCCCGCCACCAGCGCGGCGGTGGAGAGCGTGACCCAGAACGGCCCGATGACCGAGCCGCGGTAGCGGTTGCGCAGGTCGAGCCGCGCCAGCGTCCAGGCCAGCCGCCAGGAGGCGAAGCCGGCCCTGAGGTCTGCCATGGCCCGGCCGGCGCGGTCCGGCTGGTTGGCGTCGATGCGATAGGTGGGAAGAACCGCTTGCTGCATGGCGGCCGCTCTATACACCCCAAATCTTCCGGGCCGCCAGCGGCCGGGGCGAAGGATCGCCCCGGCGTGTTGCGCGGATCAGTATTTCGGACCGCCATAGCTGGCGCCATGCGCCGGGGGGGTGCCATAGGGGACGGTGCCGTAGGAGGCGGGCGGCGGGGCATAGGCGCCAGGCGGCGGGCCACCGGCGGCGCGGCTGAGGCGAGTCCGGTCGCCGCGCGCGATCACGACACGGTCATTGACCTGCAGCCCCTCCTCGTTGGTCTGCACCACCGAGATGTCGCCGCCCTGGTCCTCGCGAACGAAGAACTCGACGGCCTGCCCATCGCTGACACCGCGGCCGATGGCGTTGCCGGCGAGGCCGCCGAGCACCGCGCCGCCCAGGCCGGCGAGCGCGTTGGAGCGCCAGTCGCCGCCGATGAAGCTGCCGGCGACACCGCCGGCCACGGCGCCCGCGGCGGTGCCGACGCCGGAGCTGTTGCCCTGCACCTGGACCGGCCGCATGCCGACGATGGTGCCATAGGAGACGGAGGCGGCGCGGCCGAGCGCGGCGCTGCTGTAGGTGGCGCCGGTCTGCTGCGGTGCGCAGGCGGCCACCGTGCCGCCGATCAACATCACGGCAAGCCCGGCGCGAAGGCTGCGAGAGAGGCGGGAGGGCGCAGGCATGCGTGAACCCTTTGTCCGAAGGCTGCGATTCCAGGGAGGACGGAAGCCCCGCCGGGCAATGCCCAGGGTTTCGCTCCCCTTTGCCTATGAATGGGGTGCCGGCGACGCGAACGCCAGGGGGGGCGCCCGCCCCCGCACACGAGGCTTGCGCTAATCTGCTGTATCCTTTAGCGCTTTGCGGGCAGATGTTCTGCTGAAACCTAAACCCGGGGCGGTTCCGGATTCGTCGGCGTGGGGGCGCAGGCGGTCCAGCACAGGAACCAGATCCACCGGGCCAGACGGAGAACAGGGGATGACTCCGTTCCAGTACGGTCGGATGGCGCCGGGGGGGCGCGTCCGCATGGTGGCCACCTTGTCGCTGGTGGGCCTTTTGGCCGCCTGCGGCAGCAGCCAGCAGACCAGGACCGTCAGTTCCGGCGCCGCCGCGCAGTCGGCCGCCTACCCGCAACCCAGCAGCTATGACGCGCCCGGCCCGTCCAGCGATCCATGGGGGCCGTATATCCGCGAAGCCTCCAAGCGCTTCGACGTGCCGGAACGCTGGATCCGCGAGGTGATGCGGCAGGAGAGCGGCGGCCGCGTCGGCGCCCGCAGCCCGGTGGGCGCGATGGGGCTGATGCAGGTGATGCCCGGCACCTATGCCGAGCTGCGCGGCCGCTACGGGCTGGGGGACGACCCCTACCACCCGTGGAACAGCATCATGGCCGGCACCGCCTATGTGCGCGAGATGTACGAGCTGTATGGCAGCCCGGCCTTCCTCGCCGCCTACAATGCGGGCCCGCGCCGCCTGGAGGACTACCTCTGGAACGGCCGCGGCCTGCCGGCCGAGACGCGCAACTACGTCGCCCGCATCGGCCCGCGAATCGTCGACGCGCATCCAGGCCGCCGCGCGGCGCCGGAGGTCTATGCGGCGGCGGAGATCCCGCTGAGCATCCCGGCCGGACCGCGCCGCGGCGACACCGCCACCATGCTGGCGCTGCGCGAGCAGCGCAACGCGGTGGACCCGGGCATCCGCGTGGCCAGCCTGCCGCCGGGCCCGGTGGTGCGCATGGACCCGATCCCGGACGGCTCCACCTACAGCACCGAATCGGTGCAGGTGGCCAGCCTCGATCCGTCGATCGGCACCTCGCTGGGTGGTGGCTCCGTGGTGCGCATGGACCCGATCCCGGACGGCTCCACCTACGCCGCCGCCCCGGCCGCCGGCCCCGTGGTGCGCATGGAGCCGATTCCGGACGGCTCCACCTATGCCGCCGCGCCGCCCGCCAGCCCGCCGATCGAGCTGGCCATGGCGCCGCCGCCCGCGCCTCCGGCGCCACGGCCCAGCCCCGCGCCCGTGCCCAGCCTGCTGGCCTCGGCCTCGGCCAGCCCCGCCGCCGAGCGGGCGCCGCCGCGCACCACGGCGCGGATCGCCAGCGCCTTCGCCGAGGCGCCGCGGCCCGCGCCGTCGCCCAGCCTGGCGCGCAGCGGCGGCTTCAGCCTGATCGGCTCGGCGCACGCCGCCACGGTGGCGCCGCCGGCCCAGGTGCTGCGCGCGCCCTCCGCCAGCCAGCCGGCGGCGATGCCGAGCCAGGCCGGCGCCTGGGGCGTGCAGGTGGGCGCCTTCGCCAGCGCCAACCTCGCCCGCGCCGCGGCCGAGGCGGCGCGCGGCCGGCTCGGCGCTTCCGGCGCCCGCTCGCGGGTCGAGCCGGTGGCGCAGGGCGGCAACACGCTCTACCGCGCCCGCGTCATCGGCCTCTCGCGCGACAATGCGCAGTCGGCCTGCGACAAGCTGCGCAGCCAGGGCGCCTGCATCATCGTCTCGCCGGACGCGCAGGGCTGAGACCGGCCGCCTGAGACAAAAAAAGCCCGGGGACACGTCCCCGGGCTTTTTTTGTGCCGCCTCTCCGGGCCGGCCCGCCGGCCGCGCCTCTCAGGTGATGGCGGTGTGGTCCGCCTTCAGCACCTCGCCCGCCAGGTAGAGGCTGCCGCAGACCAGCACGCGCGCCGGCGGGCCGCCGGCCTCCGCCAAGGCGCGCAGCGCATCGGCCACATGCGGACCGGGGCGGGCGCGGCCGCCGCTGGCCGCCACGATCTCCTCCACCGGCATGGCCAGGTGCTGGCCCGGCTCGGCCACGGCCCAGAGGCTCTCGGCCAGGGGCAGCAGGGGCGAGAGGAAGTCGCCCGAGGCCTTGCCCTGCTTCATGCCCACCACGAGGTGGCGCGGGCGGTCCTCCCACAGCGGCAGGTGGGCGGCCAGCGCCGCGCCGGCGCCGGCATTGTGGCCGCCATCCAGCCACAGCTCCCAGCCCTCGGGCAGCAGCGCGGCGAGGTCGCCATGCAGCCGTTGCAGCCGGGCGGGCCAGGTGGCGGTGGTGAGGCCGGCGGCGATCGCCGCCTCGGTCAGCCAGGGCGGGTTCCAGCCGCGCAGCGCGGCGATGGCGATGCCGGCATTGTCCGCCTGGTGCGGCCCCGGCAGGGCCGGGCGCGGCAGGTTCAGCGAGCCGCCGCCATCGGTGTAGCGCAGCCCCGACTCGGTCCAGCCCACCGACCAGCCCTGGTTGCGCACCGCCAGCGGCGCGCCGAGCGCGGCGGCCTCGGCCTCCAGCACCGCCAGCGCCGCGGGCGCCTGCAGGCCGGTGGCGGCGGGCACTCCGGGCTTCAGGATGCCGGCCTTCTCGCCGGCGATGCCGGCCAGCGAATCGCCCAGGAAATCCATGTGGTCCATGGAGATGCTGGTGATGGCGCAGGCCGCCGGGCGCTCGACCACGTTGGTGGCGTCGTAGCGGCCGCCGAGGCCCACCTCCAGCACCAGCAGGTCGGCTGGCGTCCGGCTGAACAGCAGCAGCGCCACCGCCGTCGTCACCTCGAAGACGGTGATGGACTCGCCGGCATTCACCGCCTCCACCTCCTCCAGCGCGGCGGCCAGCGCGGCTTCCGAGACCAGCGTGCCGGCCAGCCGGATGCGCTCGTGGAAGCGCACCAGGTGCGGCGAGGAATAGACATGCACGCGCTGCCCCGCCGCCTCGGCGATGGCGCGCAGGAAGGCGCAGGTGGAGCCCTTGCCGTTGGTGCCGGCCACATGCACCACCGGCGGCAGGTGGCGCTCCGGGTGGCCGAGCGCCGCCAGCAGCCGCTGCAGCCGCC